>NZ_VOSR01000127.1:0-3740 GCF_007997345.1 Mitsuaria sp. TWR114 | reverse complement strand
CCGCACGTTGCCGGGCCAGGGATGCGCCATCAGCGCTTCCCCGGCGCCGTCGCTGAGCGTGGCCCGGCCGGCCAGGAAGTGCTCGGCCAGCGGCAGGATGTCCTGCGGCCGCTCGGCCAGGCCGGGCAGCGCGACCTCGATGACGTTGAGCCGGTAGTACAGGTCCTCGCGGAAGGTGCCGGCGCGCACCATCGCGCGCAGGTCGGCGTTGGTGGCCGAGATCACCCGTACCGCGGTCTGGCGCGTGCGGCTCGAGCCCAGCCGCTCGAAGCGGCCCGTCTCCAGCACCCGCAGCAGCTTGACCTGGCCAGCCAGCGGCAGGTTGCCGATCTCGTCGAGGAACAGCGTGCCGCCGTCGGCGGTCTCGAAGCGGCCTTCGCGCGCCCGCGCCGCGCCGGTGTAGGCACCGCTCTCGGCGCCGAAGAGCTCGGCCTCGATCAGCTCGCCCGGCAGCGCGCCGCAGTTGATCGCCACGAAGGGCCCGCCGGCGACCGCCGAGTTGGCATGCACGATCGCCGCGATGCGCTCCTTGCCACTGCCGTTCGGCCCGGTGACCAGCACCGGCGCCGCCGAGCGGGCGACCTGGCAGGCCAGCTCCAGGCAGCGCAGCAGCGCCGGGGATTCGAAGACCAGGCCGTCGAGCCGGTAGCGCCGGCGCAGCTCCTCGCGACGCTGGCGCTGCTCGTGCCGGCTCTCGCGCAGCGCGCGGCCGTTCTCGGCCAGCTCCAGCAGGTTCTCGACCGTCGCCAGCAGCTTGGCGTCGTCCCAGGGCTTGGCCAGATAGTCCGCCGCGCCGGCCTTGACCAGCGCCACCGCCTGCTCCAGCTGCGTCCAGGCGGTCAGCAGGATGATGGGCAGGTCCGGATGACGCTCGCGCAACTGTTGGAACAGCGCGCGACCTTCCTCGCCCGAGGTCGTGTCCGCGCTGAAGTTCATGTCCTGGATCACCAGGTCCACGCGCCGCCGCGCCAGCATGGCCAGGCCCTCGGCCGGCGAGGCCGCGTACAGCGCCTCGATGTCGTGCAGCGAGAGCAGCAGCGACAGCGCCTCGCCGACACCGGCGTGGTCATCGATGATCAGGACGGTTCTCATGGGTGGCGCAGCATAGCAAGGGGGCCGGCGCTCAGCCGCCGCGCAGGGCCGCCACCGGCGGCAGCGCCGCGGCCCGCCGCGCCGGCGCGAACACCGCGATCTGGCCCAGGGTCCACAGCACCAGCGCGCCGATCGGCAGGTAGATCCAGGGCAGGCGCGGCAGCTCGTAGTTCGTCATCAGCAGCAGGCTGATGCCGTAGGCGCCGATCATGCCCAGCACGATGCCGGCGCTGGACAGCAGCAGGTTCTCGGTCTGGAAGTAGCGCAGGATCTGGCCGCGCGTGGCGCCCAGCGCCCGCCGCGTGCCGATCATCCGCGTGCGCTGCTGCACCCAGAAGCTGGCCAGGCCGACGATGCCGAAGGCCGTCACCACCAGCAGCCCGACGCATACGCCGGCCAGCAACTGGATCATCGAGCGGTCCTGGCGGTAGTAGTCCGCGCGCAGCTTGACCAGCGTCTCCTGGTCCCGGATCACGCGGCGCAGCCCCGGGCTGTTGGCCAGCAGCTTGGCCGTGGCCGCCTTGAGCACCGCCTCGCGGTCGGCGCCCGGCGCGACGCGGATCATGAAGCCGCCGCCGCGGAAGCTCGGCTGCACCGGGAACATCATCGTGTTGAGCGCGTTCTCGTCCTCCGAGCCCGGGTTGGGCGAGGGCAGGTCGCGCACCACGCCGACGACGCGCTGCGGCTCGTTGCCGTAGACGTAGACCGCCTTGCCGAGCGCCGATTCGCCGGGCCACAGCCGCTCGGCCATGGTCTTGTTGATGATCACCGCCGGCACCCGCGGATCGGGATTGGCGTCCAGCGTCGATCCGGGCACGAACTCGTTGGGCTCGAAGTCGCGGCCCTCGACCAGCTTCAGCCCCATCGTGCCGATGAAGCCGGGACCGGTCGTGTAGTGGCTGGCGACGATGCGGCTGGACCGCGTCGTGTCCGGCGTCAGCCGCACGCCGGAGTTGTTGGAGCTGCGGCCGTAGGGGTACTGGTTGGTCAGCGACACCGAGGCCACGCCCGGCACCTGCCGCAGCGCGGCCAGGTCGGCCTGCGTCTGCGGCTCGGGGTTCTCGACGCGCGCCATGCTGGCCAGCGAGAAAGTCACCAGCGCCTGCTCGTCGGCGCCGGTGTCGGCGTTGATGCGCTCGATGCGCTGGAAGATCAGGAAGAGCGCGTTGCACACGATCGCGCAGGTCAGCGCGATCTGCAGCACGATCAGTCCGGCGGCGGTCTTGTGACGCTTGAGCGTCGAGAGGATGGGCAGGATGTCCATGTCGGCGTTCTCCTTGACTCGGGGTCAGCGGGTCATTGCGTCTTGAGCTGGATGGCGGGCGTGATCTGGCAGGCGCGCCAGGCCGGCAGCAGCCCCGCCAGCACGCTGGCGGCCAGCGAGACGCCCAGCGTCGTGGCCAGCATCTGCCAGTCCAGCCGCGCGAGCTGGGCGTAGTCCGACGGGTTCTGCCGCACCACCCACAGCCCGATCCAGGTCAGCGCCAGGCCCAGCACGCCGCCCACCAGGCCCAGCGTGCCGGCCTCGACCAGGAACTGCAGGAAGATCTGCCGCCGCGGCGCGCCCAGCGCGCGGCGCACGCCGATCTCGCCGCTGCGGCGCAGGCACTTGGCCAGCAGCAGCCCCACCGTGTTGGTCAGGCACACGGCCAGGAACCCGAAGGCCAGCCACACCTGCAGCTGGATGTCGCTGGGCACGACCTTGCGCTGGCTCAGCCACGCCATGACGCCCGTCAGCCGCGGATTGGCGGGGCGCTCGAAGCGGCCGGCCTCGCGCTGCTGGTTCGAGTACTGCGTCAGGTAGGTCCGGTAGTCGGCGACCTGCTGGGGCGTGTCCAGCTGCACCCAGTACTGCAGCCAGGCGCAGGGCGCGTTGAGCGACCGCGGATCGATGCCGTCCGAGCGGCCCCAGCAGTTCATGTTGCCGGCGCCGCCGAAACGCAGCGTCAGCGAGGTCGACAGCGGGATGTAGACGTCCGCCGGCTTGGCGTAGGAGCCCAGCGTCAGGTCGAAGTAGTGCGGCGCCGGCCGCCACGGCTGGAGCACGCCGACGACGGTGAAGTCCTTGTCGCGCAGCCGCACCGTCTTGCCGCGGCTGTCCTGGCCGCCGAAGAGCTTGTCGTTGAGCTCGGCCGAGAGCACCGCGACGCGCGCCTCGGCGCCGTCGTCGGCGGCGGTCCAGCCGTTGCCGTAGCGGAAGGGCGCGTCGAACATGGTGAAGAAGTCGGCCGAGGTCCAGCGGCCGCCGGTGAAGAACGGCGGCTGCGCGGCGTCGCCCGAGCCGGCCGGGTCGATCGCGATGAAGGCGCCGGTCATCATGACCTGATGCACGCCGCGTCTGGCGCGCAGCAGCTGCTCGGCATCGAAGCGGGTGAGCTGCAGCTCGGGCTCGTCGTCGGGCTTCCAGTCGCGCCGGGTCTCGGCGTCGAGCTGGACGTTGAAGAGCCGGTCGCTCTTGTGCGGGATCGGATCGCCCGACAGGACGTGGAACACCGTCAGGGTCGTCATGCAGGCGGCCACGCCCATCGCGATCGACAGCAGCATCAGCACCGTCAGGCCGCGATGGCTGCGGAAGGCGCGCAGGGCCAGTTCGAGGTAGTAGGTCAGCATCGGAGGTCCTCTCTCAGCTCATCGCGCCGCGAGCGCGG
>NZ_VOSR01000126.1:0-11857 GCF_007997345.1 Mitsuaria sp. TWR114 | reverse complement strand
CGCAGGCCGCGTTCCCCGCGTGGGCGGCGAGCACGCCGCAGCAGCGCTTCGACGTGCTGGACGCCGCCGGCACCGAGATCCTGGCGCGCCGGGCCGAGCTCGGCGACCTGCTGGCCCGCGAGGAAGGCAAGACGCTGCCCGAGGCGATCGGCGAGGTCGTGCGCGCCGGCAACATCTTCAAGTTCTTCGCCGGCGAGGCGCTGCGCGTCGGCGGCGAGGTGATCCCCTCGGTGCGCCCGGGCGTCGGCGTCGAGGTGACGCGCGAGCCGATCGGCGTGGTGGGCCTGATCACGCCGTGGAACTTCCCGATCGCGATCCCCGCCTGGAAGATCGCGCCCGCGCTGGCCTTCGGCAACAGCGTCGTGCTCAAGCCGGCGGACCTGGTGCCGGGCTCGGCCTGGCAGCTCGCGGACATCCTGAAGCGCGCCGGCCTGCCCGATGGCGTCTTCAACCTCGTGATGGGCCGTGGCGCCGAGGTCGGCGCCGAGTTGCTCGAGAACCGCCAGGTCGACGCGATCAGCTTCACCGGCAGCGTCGCCACCGGCCAGCGGGTCGCCGCCGCCTGCGTCGCGCGCGGCGCGAAGTTCCAGCTGGAGATGGGCGGCAAGAATCCGTTCGTCGTGCTGGACGACGCCGACCTCGACGTGGCCGTCGCCGCCGCGGTCAACAGCGGCTTCTTCTCGACCGGCCAGCGCTGCACCGCGTCCTCGCGGCTGATCGTCACCGCGGGCATCCATGACCGCTTCGTCGCGGCCGTGGTCGAGCGCATGAAGGCGCTCAAGGTCGACGACGCGCGCACGGCCGGCACCGACATCGGTCCGGTCGTCGACGAACGCCAGCTCGCGCAGGACCTCGAGTACATCGCCATCGCCAAGGCCGAGGGCGCGACGCTGGCCGCCGGCGGCGAGGCACTGCCCACCAGCAGCGCGGGCGCGCCCGGTTTCTACCTGACGCCCGCGCTCTTCACCGGCACCGCGCCCGCGATGCGCATCAACCAGGAAGAGGTCTTCGGCCCGGTGGTGAGCGTCATCCAGGCCAGGGACTACGACGAGGCACTGGCCCTGGCCAACGACACGCCCTTCGGCCTGGCCACCGGCATCGCCACCACCTCGCTCAAGCACGCCACCCACTTCAAGCGCCACGCGCAGGCCGGCATGGTGATGGTCAACCTGCCCACCGCGGGCGTCGATTACCACGTGCCCTTCGGCGGCCGCAAGGCCTCCAGCCACGGCCCGCGCGAGCAGGGCAAGTACGCCGCCGAGTTCTACACGACGGTGAAGACCGCGTACACGCAAGCGTGATCCACGTGTGATGCAGGCATGAGGGCGGCGCGGGGTCCAGGCCCGCGCGCCCGATGGCATGACGCAAGCCGGCGCAGACCGGCCCTCGATACGATCCGGAGACAACATGCAGTTATCCCTCTCCTCCGCCGCCGCGAGCGGCATCGGCCGCGCACGCTTCGGCGTGCTGGCGATGATCTTCGTCGTGACGGTCCTGAACTACGCGGACCGCGCCACCGTCGGCGTCGCCGGCCCGGTGCTGTCCAAGGAACTCGGCATCGACGCGGTCCAGATGGGCTTCATCTTCTCGGCCTTCAGCTGGTCCTACGTGCTGGGCCAGCTGCCCGGCGGCTGGCTGCTGGACAAATTCGGCGCCAAGCAGGTCTATGCCTGGAGCATCCTGCTCTGGTCGCTGTTCACGATGCTGCAGGGCAGCGTGCACCACATGGGCATGGACCAGATGCTGTTCGGGCTGCCGCTGGCGGTCTCGGCGCTGTTCCTGATGCGCCTCATGGTCGGCCTGTCGGAGTCGCCGTCCTTCCCGGCCAACGGCCGCATGGTCGCGGCCTGGTTCCCGGTGAAGGAACGCGGCACGGCGTCGGCGATCTTCAACTCCGCGCAGTACTTCGCCACCGTGCTGTTCGCGCCGATCATGGCGTGGATCGTGCATGCGATCGGCTGGTCCGAGGTCTTCTACTTCATGGGCGGCCTGGGCATCCTGATGAGCGTCCTGTGGATGCGCACGATGCACAACAGCCCGGCCGAGCATCCGTCCATCAGCGCCGCGGAGCGCGAGTACATCGAGGCCGGCGGCGCCTTGCTGTCGGGTTCGGACAAGACCTCGCAGGCCGCGCGGGTCGCGGGTCCCCGACTCGGCTACCTGAAGCAGCTGCTGGCCAACCGCATGCTGATGGGCGTCTACCTCGCGCAGTACTGCGTCAACGTGCTCACCTACTTCTTCCTCACCTGGTTCCCGATCTACCTGGTCAAGGAACGGGGCATGTCGCTGCTCAATGCCGGTTTCGTCGCGGCACTGCCGGCGATCTGCGGCTTCGCGGGCGGCGTGCTGGGCGGCGTGATCTCGGACTGGCTGCTGCGCCGCGGCCACTCGCTGACCTTCGCCCGCAAGCTGCCGATCGTGGTGGGCATGCTGCTGTCGACCTCGATGATCGCGTGCAACTACGTGGGCATCGAGGCGGTCGTCGTCGGCATCATGGCGCTGGCGTTCTTCGGCAAGGGCCTGGGGGCGCTGGGCTGGGCCGTGGTGTCGGACACCTCGCCCAAGGAGATCGCCGGCCTGTCGGGCGCGCTGTTCAACACCTTCGGCAACGTCGCCGGCATCGTCACGCCGATCGTGATCGGCTACATCGTGCAGACGACGCATTCGTTCAACGGCGCGCTGGTCTTCGTCGGCGCGCATGCGCTGGTCGCGGTGCTGAGCTACCTGCTCATCGTCGGCGAGATCAAGCGTGTCGAGCTCAAGCCCGTCTGACCTTCCGACCCACCGGGCGTGCGGCCGCGTGGCCGCCGCGCCCTCGCCCCAGGTTGACCTGACCCAGGAACTTCCATGATCACCTCCCCGCTGACCCTGCAGATGCACGAGGCCGACAACGTCGCCATCGTCGCCAACGACGGCGGATTGCCCGAGGGCACGGTGCTGCCCTCCGGCCTGGTGCTGCGCCACCACGTGCCGCAGGGCCACAAGGTCGCGCTGGTGGACCTGCCGGCCGACACCGCCGTGCTGCGCTACAACGTGCCGATCGGCTACGCGCTGCAGGACATCCCGGCCGGCAGCTGGGTGCACGAGCGGGTGCTGCGCATGCCGCCGGCGCGCGAGCTCGAGGGCCTGCCGATGGCCACGGTGCGGGCGCCGGCGCTGGAGCCGCTGACGGGCTACACCTTCCAGGGCTACCGCAACGCCGACGGCTCGGTGGGCACGCGCAACATCCTGGCGATCACGCAGACGGTGCAATGCGTCGCGGGCGTCGTCGAGTTCGCGGTCGAGCGCATCAAGCGCGAGCTGCTGCCCAGGTACCCCCATGTCGACGACGTCGTCGGGCTGGCGCACACCTACGGCTGCGGCGTCGCGATCGACGCGCCCGACGCGGTCATCCCGATCCGCACCGTGCGCAACATCAGCCTCAATCCCAACTTCGGCGGCGAGGTGATGGTCGTGAGCCTGGGCTGCGAGAAGCTGCAGCCCGAGCGGCTGATGCCGCCCGGCGTGATCCCGATCGCCGACCAGCGCGGCGCCGGCGCGGCCGATGCCCAGGGCGATGCGCTCGATGTGGTCTGCCTGCAGGATGCGAAGCATGTGGGCTTCATGTCGATGATCGACTCGGTCATGGCGCAGGCGAAGGTGCATCTGGAGCGCCTGAACGCGCGCCGCCGCGAGACGGTGCCCGCGTCGGAGCTGGTGGTCGGCGTCCAGTGCGGCGGCAGCGACGCGTTCTCCGGCGTGACGGCCAATCCGGCGGTGGGCTTCTGCGCCGACCTGCTCGTGCGGGCCGGCGCGACGGTCATGTTCAGCGAGAACACCGAGGTGCGCGACGGCATCGCGCAGCTGACCTCGCGCGCGAGCACGCCGGAGGTGGCCGAGGCGATGGTGCGCGAGATGGCGTGGTACGACGCCTACCTGCGGCGCGGCAGCGTGGACCGCAGCGCCAACACGACGCCGGGCAACAAGAAGGGCGGGCTGTCCAACATCGTCGAGAAGGCGATGGGATCGATCGTGAAGAGCGGCAGCTCGGCGATCTCGGGCGTGCTGTCGCCGGGCGACAAGCTGGCGCGCGACCAGCGCGGGCTGATCTACGCGGCGACGCCGGCCAGCGACTTCATCTGCGGCACGCTGCAGCTGGCCGCGGGCATGAACCTGCATGTGTTCACCACAGGCCGCGGCACGCCCTACGGCCTGGCGGAGTGCCCGGTGATCAAGGTCGCCACGCGCAGCGACCTGGCGCGGCGCTGGCATGACCTGATGGACCTCAATGCCGGGCAGATCGCCGATGGCGAGAAGTCCATCGAGGAGATGGGCTGGGAGATGTTCCGGATGATGCTGGACGTCGCCTCGGGCAGGAAGACGTGGGCGGAACAGCACCGGCTGGCCAATGCGCTGGTGCTGTTCAATCCGGCGCCGGTGACTTGAGGTCGACGCGAGCGGCTCACCGACGTCGGACACTCCGCCGCCGCATCCCCCACGCCACCGCGAGCGCCAGCCCGATCACCACGAAGGAAACCACGGTCGTCACCGTGCCGAGCGCATAGATGACCGGCGTGGTCACCGTCGTCGTCAGGCCTTGCAGCTCCATCGGCAGCGTGTTCAGGTCGCCCATCGTCTGCGAGGAGCGCGCGATCTCGTCCCAGCTCAGCGTGAAGCCGAACATGCCGACCCCCACCAGGCTCGGGCCGATCAGCGGCAGCACGACATGGCGCAGGGTCTGCCACCGCGTCGCGCCGAGGTCGCGCGCCGCTTCCTCGTAGGCCCGGTCGAAGCGGTTGAACACCGCGAACATGATCAGCAGCCCGAACGGCAGCGTCCAGGTCAGCTGCGCCCCCAGGCCCGAGGTGAACAGGCCCAGCGCCGTCCCGTAGTCGTCGGCCCAGCTCGCGCCCAGGCCCTCCAGCACCGTCCTGATGCCGCCATCCAGCAGCCGGAAGGCCAGCCCGATGCCCAGCGACACGATGATCGACGGCATGATCAGGCTGGCCACCACCGCATAGAACAGCAGCGTCCCGCCCGGCAACCGCTTGCGGTAGGCGAGCCCGGCCAGCAGCGACAGCAGCACCGTCAGCGCCATCACGACGCCGCCAAGCGCCAGCGACCGGCGGAACGCGCCGCCGATGTCGACCACGCCGATCCCTTCCCAGAGCTTCGCGAACCAATGCAGCGACCAGCCGCGCAGCGGGAAAGTCAGGCCGCCCTCCGGACCCTGGAAGCTGAGCGCGACGATCGCGATCATCGGCCCGTAGAGGAACAGCACGAAGAGCCCGAAGAAGGCGGCGAGCGCGAAGAAGGCGCCGGGGCGCCGCGTGGCATCGCTCATCTCAGAGCTCCCGTCTCAGGTCGACCAGCCGCATCAGCGCAGCGATCATCAGCAGGACCACGGCCAGCAGCACCACGGCATTGGCCGCGGCGGCCGGGAACTGCAGGTAGCCCGCCTGCACCTGGATGGTCTTGCCGACGGAGGCGATCTGCTGGCCGCCCATCACGCCCACGGTCACGAAGTCGCCCATGACCAGCGCCAGGATGAAGATCGAGCCGATCAGGATGCCGGTCCGGGACAGCGGCATCACGACATGCCGGATCGTCTGCCAGGCGCTCGCGCCCGAATCGCGCGCGGCCTCGATCAGCGCGCGGTCGATGCGCATCATCGAGTTGAAGATCGGCACGATCATGAACATCGTGTAGAGGTGCACGAACGCCAGCACGACGGAGAAGTCCGAGAACAGCAGCCACTCCACGGGCCGGTCCACCGCACCGGTGGCGAGCAGCGTCTGGTTGACCAGGCCGTTGCGCCCCAGCAGCGGGATCCACGAGATCATCCGGATCACGTTGCTGGTCCAGAACGGCACGGTGCAGACGAGGAACAGCACCGTCTGCATCAGCGTCGTGCGGACATGGAAAGCCAGGAAGTAGGCGATCGTGAAGCCGATCGCCAGCGTCAGGGCCCAGGTCAGGACCGCGAACTTCAGCGTCGAGCCATAGGTCTTCAGCGTGACGCACAGTTCCGAGGTGTCCGCGCAGCCTCGGAACACGTCGGCATAGGCCTGCGTCGTGAAGGCCGGGATCAGTTCGTAGTCGGTCGCCTGCCAGAAGCTCACGACCACCACCAGCACCAGCGGCACGACGAAGAACAGCGCGAACACGGCCGCCAGCGGACCGGCCTGCAGCCACGCGGAGATCTGCGGTTTCATCGCGCCGTCACGCCGCAACGAACTCGTTCCACTTCTGCACCATGTACGCGTTCTCGTCCATGATCGCGTTCCAGCAGGCGATGCCGCCCATGCGCTGCTCGTAGCTGCCGCCGTCCCGCTTCTCGCCGGCCTTGGCCAGCAGCTCGCCACCGGGGCTCTTGATGTCCTTCTCGGCCGCCTTGCCTTCCATCCAGTACGCCCACTCGTAGGGCGCCATCTGGGCCTTGGCGGTGTCCAGCACCGCGCTGTAGTAACCCTGGCGATTCAGGTAGGCCCCGGCCCAACCGTCGAGGAACCAGTTGATGAACTCGTAGGCGGCGTCCAGTTGCCGGCCCTTGAGCGTCCTGGGCACGCCGAAGCCGGCGGCCCAGGCGCGATAACCCTCCTTCAGCGGCTGGAAGTTGCAGGCGATGCCCTTGGTGCGCACCGCGGTGACCGCCGGGCTCCACATCGACTGGATCACCACCTCGCCGGAGGCCATCAGGTTGACGCTCTCGTTGAAGTCCTTCCACAGCGCGCGGAACTGGCCGGCGCGCTTGGCCTCGATCAGCGTCCTGATCGTGAGGTCGATCTCCTTGCGGGTCATGTTGCCCTTGTCCGGATACTTGTAGAGGCCCGCCGCCTCGACCACCATCGCCGCGTCCATGATGCCGATCGACGGGATGTTCAGGATCGCCGCCTTGCCCTTGAACTCGGGGTTCAGCAGCTCCTTCCAGCTCTCGATCGGACGCTTGATCAGGTCGGGCCGGATGCCCAGCGTGTCCGCGTTGTAGACGGTGGGGATCAGCGTCATGTACTGCGTCGGCGCGGCGGCGAAGGTCTTCGCGTCGGGCTTCTCCAGGTACATGACCTTCTTCGGCGCCGTGCCCTGGTCGCCGACCTTCCTGCCTCCGACCTCGCCGCGCGTGAACAGCGGCGTGATCCGGTCGGCGTTCCTGATCCGCCGGGCGTCGATGCCCTGCAGGTTGCCGGTCGGCAGGATCTTCTTGAGGCTGAAGTACTCGGTGTCGATCAGGTCGAAGCTGTTGGGCGCGGTCACCGCGCGCTTGGACACGTCATCGGTCGTCACGGCGATGTACTGGATCTTGATGCCGGTGTCGACCTCGAACTTCTCGGCGATCGCCTTGTCCTGGTTCACCGCCGTGCCGAGGTAGCGCAGGACGGGCTTGGCCTGGGCATGCACGAACGGGAAGCCCATCGTGCCGGCACCAGCGACGGTGGCGGCGCCGGCGGTCTTCAGCAATTGGCGGCGGGTGGTCATCAGGCGGCTCCTCAAGAAGGGTGGCTGGGGGTCGGTGATCGGGGCTCGGGCGGCTCAGGCCTCGAGCACATGGACGTCGGCCTCGAGCCAACGCATCGTGGCGCGGTCGCCGGGGTTCAGCGGACTCGCATGGAACTGGCTGTCGCTCATCGCGGCGGTCCAGTCGGGACCCGCCGCCGCATCGAGCTCGCGATGGCTGTCGGCGCCCAGATGGACCAGCACCTGGCTGCCCTGGTATTCGACGTCGAGCACGGTGGCCGGCATGGCCGCTTCTCCGGTCGCGCCGCCGCGGCCGACGAGCACCCGGTCGCAGCGCACCGCGACTTTGCCCGCCGGGGTCTCCATCACGTTGTGGGCGCCGATGAAGCGCGCGACGAATTCGGTGCGGGGCCGCTCGAACACCGCTCGCGGCGGGCCGGCCTGCTCGATGCGGCCCTGGTTCATGACGACGACGAGGTCCGCCAGCGCCAGGGCTTCCTCCTGCGAGTGGGTGACGTGCACGAAGCTCATGCCGAGCTCGCGATGCCAGCGCTTGAGCTCGGCGCGCATGCGCACACGCAGGAAGGGATCGAGCGCCGACAGCGGCTCGTCCAGCAGCAGCACGCGCGGCTGCGTCATCAGCGCGCGGGCCAGTGCGACGCGCTGCTGCTGGCCGCCCGAGAGCGCGGCGGGCAGGCGCGTCGCATAGGGCGTCATGTGGACCAGCTCGAGCAACTCGCGCGCACGCGCCTCGCGCTCAGCCTTCGGCTGGCCCTTCATGCGCGCGCTGAAGGCGACGTTGTCCAGCACGCTCAGGTGGGGGAACAGCGCGTAGCTCTGGAACATCATCGCGGTGCCGCGCTCCGCCGGCGACAGCGGGGTGATCTCGCGACCCGACAGCAGGACGTGGCCCTCGGTCGGCACCTCATGGCCCGCGATCATGCGCAAGGTGCTGGTCTTGCCGCAGCCCGACGGCCCGAGCAGGCAGCAGTAGCTGCCCCCTGCAATGCGCAGATCGATGCCGGCCACCGCGGTGGCATCGCCATATCGCTTGGTCAGCGCAATCAGTTCCAGATCGTTGCGTGCAGTCGTCATGGGATTTTTGTATGCATAAGCTGTGCCATATCATCGACTCTGTTGTCGACTTGAAGTCGCACCAACTGCATGCACAAAGCACCTTGCCGGTGCAGGGAGCCCCAATGAAGCTACTGCTGATCAACCCCAACACCTCGCTGCCGATGACCCGCGGCATCGAGGAAGCGGCCCGGGCGGTGGCCGCAGCGGGCACCGAGATCGTGGCCCGTTGCCCCAGCTTCGGGCCGGTGTCGATCGAGGGGCATCTCGACGACGCCTTCGGCGCGGCGGGCGTGGCGGAGCAGGCGCTGCTGGCGGCGCGGGAGGGCTTCGACGCCACCGTGATCGCCTGCTTCGGCGACCCCGGACTCGACGCGGCGCGCGAGGCGCTGCCCGGGCCGGTGCTGGGCATCGCGGAGGCGGCCTTCCAGGCCGCGTCCATCGTGGCGACGGGGTTCTCGGTCGTGACGACGATGACGCGCACCTGCGTGATCGCCGAGCGGCTGGTGCGCCGTTATGGCTGCGAGTCGACCTGCCGCGGCATCCACGGCACCGACATCGAGGTGCTGTCGCTGGAGTCGTGCGACGAGGCCACGCTGGCGCGGATCGAAGCGGCCTCGCGCGTGGCCCTGGCGCGCGATCGCAGCGAGGCCATCGTGCTGGGCTGCGCCGGGATGGCCTCGCTGTGCGAGGAACTGCAAAGGCGCCTGGAGGTGCCGGTGATCGACGGACTGGCGGTGGCGGTGAAGCTGGCCGAGGCCCTGTCGGCCCTGCGGCTGCGAACCGCCAAGGGCGGCGACTACGCGCCGCCGCTCGCCAAGCGCTGGACCGGATGGGCCGCCGGTTTCGGCCAGGACCGCACGGCCTAGGCCCGGAGGGCGGCGATCACGCCTTGGCCGCGGACTTGCGGCGGGGCTTGGCGCCCCGGGCCGGCGCCTCGGGCTCGAGCTGGAAGATCTGGCGGAAGTCCATCTCGCCCGCCGTTTCGGCCGGGGGACGGATGCCTTGCTCGACGTGCGCCAGGTGTTCCAGCATCAGGCGCTCGGCACGGCGCGCATCGCCGCTCTCGATGGCGGCCACGATGTCGTCGTGTTCGTGATCGGGGCAGGCGCTGGACGCCAGCGCGTCGTACTGCGCGATCGCCAGGCCGGTCAGCGCCACCAGGCGGCGCACGGTGTCGATGAACAACCGGTTCTCGGTGCATTCCGCCAAGCGGAGGTGGAAGGCGCCCGTCAGTTGCGCCAGCGCCGCGCGGTCGCCGGCGGCGCGGGCATCGGCCTCGTGCGCGAGGTGCTGGCGCATCGCCGCCAGCTGCGACTGGCCGGCGGTCCCCGCCAGTTCGGCGCTCAGCTGCGCGGCCACGGCGCGCTCCACGGCGCGGCGCATGGCGAAGACATCGCTGAGGTCGCGCGGCGTCGGGCTGGCGACGAACGCGCCCCGGTTCAGGTGCAGGTCGATCACCAGTTCCTGGCTGAGCCGGTTCAGGACCTCGCGGATGCGCGTGCGGCTGGCCTGGAAGGCGCTGGCCAGGCGTTCCTCATTCAGCTTGGTCCCGGGCAGCAGCCGCCGCTCGCTGATGGCGGTGTAGATGCGCTCGTAGATTTCCTGATTGGTCAGCGGCATGGCGGCGGCAAGGGCGGGAAGACAAGGCTGCGATTATGTGCGCGCGATTGTCGACAAAACGCAGCTGTCGCTCATGCCCCGCAGGTCGCCTGCCTGAACGACGCCGCCAGGATCTCCGCCACCTGGTCCAGCAATTGGGCCGCGTCATCGTCGCGCCGCGGGTCGTACGGAGCCGCGTCGGTCGCGGGCACGCCCAGCAGCGCGTGGAACGGCGTGCAGCCCAGCGCCGCGGGCGACAGGTGCTCGCCCAGGAAGCGGTCGTCGTAGGGCGTCACCGGACGCTCGGTCAGGTCGACCATCGTGCCCAGCATCCGGAGCACGTTGCCCCGGTGATCCCGCTGGACCACCCTCCCCCGCGACAGCACCGCCCGGTAGCCCGAGCCATTGCTGCGCAGCCGGAAGCGTTGCTCGTAGGTGTCGGTGAAGCCGTCGAAATGCGCGCGCAGCGCCAGCATCATCGGCTCGAGGTCCTCGGGATGGACGCGGCAGCGCCAGAACGCGGTGCTGTCCGGTTGCTCCGGATGCGGAAAGCCCAGGTGTTCCTTCCAGCGCGGCGAGTAATGCACCAGCTCCAGCGGCGGATTCAAGTCCCAGACGCCGAAGGCGCCCCGCTCGATCGCCGTCCGCCAGCGCCTGACTTCATCATGACGGATCCCCATGGCGGGGCATCTTGCGCGCCACGCCGGGCGGGGTCAACGCCGGTTCTCCCTCGGAACGGGGAGCCGTGCCGTCGCGCCACAGGCGCGCCACCCGCGAGCCGCTTGGGGCTTGACAGCCGGGTCGACCGCCGATCGCCGATCGGCGATCCCCTACCGCGGCTCGTACATGTAGCGCCGGGTCAGCGGAACCGGCGCCGGCCCGCCGTCGCGCTTGCTGGCCAGGATCTGGTACAGGCCCAGCTCGCCAGTCTCGAATTCGAGCGCCGACGCGGCCATGTACAGCCGCCAGATCCGGTAGTGCGCCTCGTCCACGTACTGCAGCGCCTGCTCATGCCCCTCCTCGAGCTTGGCCACCCAGGCGCGCAGCGTGCGCGCGTAGTGCATCCGCAGTCCCTCGACGTCATGGAGCTCGAACTGCTGCTGTTCCATCACCCGCATCACATTGCTGGCCCGGTCGAGCTCGCCGTCCGGGAAAACATAACGGTTGATGAACTTGGACGACAGCGCCTGCCCCCACCCGTCCTCCTCATGGGTGATGCCATGGTTCAGGAACAGCCCGCCGGGCTTGAGCAGCCGATGCACGCTGCCGAAGTAGGTCGGCAGGTTCTTGAGCCCCACGTGTTCGAACATGCCGACGCTGGACACCTTGTCGAACTGCCCGCTCATGTCCCGGTAGTCGCACAGGCGCACCTCCACCTGTGCCTGCAGGCCAGCGGCTTCGATGCGCTGGCGGGCCAGCGCGAGTTGCCGCTCGGACAGGGTGATGCCGATGGCCTTCACGCCGTAATGACGCGCCGCATGCATCACCAGCGCGCCCCAGCCGCAGCCGATGTCCAGCAGCTCCTCGCCGGGCTGCAGCCGCAGCTTGCGGCAGATGTGGTCCAGCTTAGCCCACTGGGCCTGGGCCAGGCTGGTGTCCTCGTTTTCGTAATAGGCGCAGGAGTAGACCATCGCCGGGTCCAGCCAGAGCGCGTAGAAGTCGTTGGATAGGTCGTAATGGAAGGCGATGGCGGCCTTGTTCTCGGCCCGGGTGTGGCGACGCACGCCATCGGCGCGCAGCGCCTCGT
>NZ_VOSR01000125.1:0-13682 GCF_007997345.1 Mitsuaria sp. TWR114 | reverse complement strand
GCGCGCGCGAGGGCTCGCCGAGGTCCGAGGCCGCCGCGGCGCGCACCAGCAGCAGCGCCTTGCGGATGGCGTCGGGCAGGCCCTCGGGCACCAGCGCCGGGAGCTTGAAGACCTCGGGCTGCTTGCCCTGGGCGACCAGCGCCTGGGCCAGCGGCACGGCGACCTCGGCGCGGTTGATGCCCAGCGAGAGGGCCTCGTTGAACTCGACCTCGGCGGCCGCGGCCTCGCTGCGCATCAGCAGCGCCTTGCCCAGCAGCACGTGGACGCTGAGCATGCGCGCGTCCTGCTGCAGCGCGTTCTTCAGCTGGATGACGGCGCCGTCGATGTCCTGGCGTTCGAAGCGCTTGAGCGCGTCCTCGTAGAAGCGCGCGGCCTTGACGCTGTCCGCCTGCGCCGATGCCGCGCACAGCGCCAGCAAGGCCGCCGCCGCGGGGCCGCGCCAGCGGGACCCACCGGACCTGCCAGACCTGCCAACAGTGCTCATCTCGTCCCCCCCGATGTGTGGTCATGCGGCCGCGGCCTGGGGCCGTCGGTGCGCGGGAGCGGGCAGGGTGCCTGGTCGCGCTCCGGCGCGAGGCTCAGGCCGGGTCGAACCCGGCCCGGCTCATTTGCGGTAGTTGTCGAAGCTCAGCGGCAGGTCGGGCAGCGCCTTGCGCAGCGCGCCCTGCGCGGCCTGCAGGTCGTCGAGCGACTTGCCGGTGATGCGCACGATGTCGCCTTCGATCTGCGCCTGCACCTTGAGCTTGCTCTCCTTGATCGCGGCCACGACCTTCTTGGCCTCGGCGGCTTCCAGACCGTTCTTGATCTTGTAGACCTGCTTGACGCGGTCGCCGCCGAGCTTCTCGATCTTGTCCTGCTTGTCGACGAATCCGAGCACCACGCCCTGCTTGGTCAGCTTCGAATACAGCACCGCCTCGATCTGCTCGAGCTGGAACTCGGCGTCGCCGGTGGCGTGGACTTCTTTCTCCTTGTCCTTCCACTCGATGGCGGCGCTGGTGCCCTTGAAGTCGAAGCGGGTGGCGATCTCCTTGGCGCTGGCGTCCACGCTGTTGCGGACCTTCACCATGTCGGGTTCGAGGACGGTGTCAAAGCTGGGCATGTGCGTACATCTCTTTCAAAGGAGCGAAGGCCCGGATCGGGCCTTCGGGGGATATGGGCGAGAATTCTAGCCATGCAGTCTCCCGCCATCCCCCCCTCGACCGAGCGACGCGAGGGCGTCGTCATCGAGACCGACGTCAACCTCAAGCCCTACAACACCTTCGGCCTGCCCGCGACGGCGCGCCGGCTGGTGCGCATCCGCGAGGAACTGGATGTGCGCCGCGTCGTCGACCATCCCGAACTGGGCCGCGCGCCGAAGTTCGTGCTTGGCGGTGGCTCGAACCTGGTGCTGACGCGGGATGTCGACGCGGTCGTGTTGAAGATGGAGATCCCGGGCCTGCGCGTCGAGGAACGCGACGACTGCTGGATCGTCGAGGCCGGCGCCGGCGTGGCCTGGCATGAGGCGGTCGCGGGCTCGCTGGCGCTGGGCGTGCCGGGCCTGGAAAACCTCGCGCTGATCCCCGGCACCGTCGGCGCAGCGCCGGTCCAGAACATCGGCGCCTATGGCGTCGAGCTGAAGGACAGGCTCGAGAACGTGGACGTCGTGGACCTGACCACCGGCCGGCGGGTCACGCTGCCGGCCGAGGTGTGCCGCTTCGGCTACCGGGACAGCGTGTTCAAGCAGACCGGTTACGGCGGCCTGGCCGGCAAGAGCGTGATCACCAAGGTGCGGCTGCGCTGTCCCAAGCCGTGGCAGCCGCAGCTGGGCTACCTGGACATCGAACGCAAGATGGCCGAGACCGGCATCGCCGCGCCCGATGCCCGGCAGGTGTTCGACTGGATCTGCGAGATCCGCCGCGCCAAGCTGCCGGATCCGGCGCGCATCGGCAATGCGGGCAGTTTTTTCAAGAACCCGGTGGTGAGCGCGGAGCAGTGCCGCGACATCATCACGCGCGACCCGCACATCGTGCATTACCCGATGCCCGACGGCAGCTTCAAGCTGGCCGCCGGCTGGCTGATCGACGCCTGTGGGTGGAAGGGCAAGAGCGTCGGCGGCGCGGCGGTCTACGAGAAGCAGGCGCTGGTGCTGGTGAATCGCGGCGAAGCCCGGGGCGCCGAGGTCGTCACGCTGGCGCGGGCGATCCAGGAGAGTGTCTACGGCCGCTTCGGCATCCGGCTGGAGCCGGAGCCGGTGGTGGTCTGAGCCGGCCCGCCCCAGGGTCTCGAGGGCTTGCTCAGATCCAGTGGAATCCTTTCGCCATCAACGCCGCCACGCCGATGGCCACCGTGATGATGGCGCCGAACAGAAGGCGAAAGTCATGCGTGCGGATGGCCATGATCTCGGCGCGCATCTCCTTCCGGAATTCCCTGAACTCGGTCTTGAGTTCATTCATCTCGATCTGCAGTCGGTCCACGTTGGTCTCCAGTACAGCCACCTTGATTGGAAGGTTCGAATGCTGGGCCGAGGCGCCATGGCGGTCAATGACCTCGACATGAGGGGCGTGCTTGTGCGGGGTGGCCATGGGCGGCAGCTGGGCAAGGCCTGGCCCCTTTTTCCTGCTCGATGATGAACTGCGCATGAGAGGGCTCGCGACGGATCTGCTGGGACCTGCAAAGTTTGCGCCGCAAGATCAGCAGCCGCGAGTCGGAAGCCGGCCTCCCGAAGGGGGACGGCGCAACGCCCTTTCAGGGGGCGCCGGTCAAGTCTCCAGCAGCCCCCAGCTACGAAGGAAGTGCCGCGACATCGCAGCGAACGGCTGGTTGTCGTCGGCCTGGCGGCGCAGCTGCGCGAGCACCTTCGGCGCGCTTGGCGAGTCGTGATCCATTTCCTGGAACGCCAGCGCTGCGGTGTAGAGGAACTCGTAGCGCTGGTAGCGCAGGCGCAGCAGCTCGCTGCGATTGAGGCCCAGCACTTCCTCGGCCGCCTTCACCGCGGCCTTCGCCCTCGCGGAGCGGCCACGGGCGATGAGCCATACCTCTTGCGTCGCATCGATCGCGTTCCAGGAAAACAGCCGCTCCGGATCGTCGAGGTAAGGGTCGGGGAGATGCGCATGCTCGCCGGCGAAGAAGCGCTTCAGCGCGGCGTCTGTCGTGGACGCGGGATCGGGGCAGAAGCGCTCGGCAAGCGCCGCTGCCTTCGCCGCATCGGCCGGGCGCGTGGCCGGCATGCGTGGCGGCTTCAGCCGCGCGCCGGTGAACGGGAAGCGGTTGCCCTTGTGGACCTGGTTGCAGACCTGGCAGCTGAAGGTGTAGTTGTCGACGCAATACGCCAGCCACCAGTACGGGTCCTTGGGACGGAAGTGCTCGACGTCGCCATGCGCGACTACCGCCGTGTCGGCCTCGCAGTAGGCGCATTTGCCAGCGGTCTCGCGCCGCAGCGTCGCCTTCGCGGCCGACCAGATCTGGCGTGACTTGGGCTTGAAGTCGACCCTGCGGCCGTCGTCGTAGAAATAGCCCTCGAGCCGGAGCAGCCGCTGCTGCAGCTTCGCGCCGGTGAAGGCGCCCAGGCTCGCGGCATCGCGTCGCCGCCGCAGGCGGATCACTTGGACCGCTCCACGCGCTTCACCGCGGCCTTGAGCTTGCCCGGCGACAGCGTCGGCGTGGACGCGGGCTTTGCCGCTGCGGTCGACGGCTTCGACGCCGGCGCCGCGGCCTTCGAGGCTTTCGCCGTCTGCGTCGCCCTGGCGACCTTTGTCGCCTTCGCCGTCGATGGCCGCGACTTCGCGGCCGGCTCCGGCGCCGCGGGCTTCGCGGACTGGGCCGCCTGCTTCGCGATGGTTGCCTTGAGTTCCTTCAGCAACGCCGCCTGCTGGCGCGCGTAACCGGGCACCGCGTCCCACTCCGGCGCGGCCCGCAGGACCTCCGTGCTGCGCTGCAATTGCGTGCGTTCGCGCGCGGTCAGGGCCTTGCCCTTGGCCGTCGACTTCGCCTGCAGCTTGCGGGCCGTGTCGCGCGCCTGCTCGACCACCACCGAATCCATCGACGCCAGGCCGAACATCGGGCTCATCAGCAGCTGGTGCACGCCCATCAGGCGCGGCTCGCCGACGAAGGGCACCAGCGTCGGCCGCTGCTTGGTCCCTTCGCGGCGGATGACGAAGAGCTCGCCCTCGCCACTCTGCTGCGCGGTCAGCGCCGAATGCGTCGTCGCGATGAACTGGAAATGCGGCAGCAGCGCCGACAGGAAGTCGACCAGCTGCCGGCGCCAGACCGGGTGCAGATGCAGGTCGAGTTCGTCGATCAGCAGCACGCCGCGCGTGGCGAGCGGGTCCTTGCGATCGGGGAAGGCCTCGGTGATGCGGTAGAGCAGGTCGCCGCACCAGGCGGCCATGTTCTGGTAGCCGTCGGACAGCTGGCTCAGGGGCACCTCGCCGTCGACGGTGTGGAACATCAGCTGGCCGGAGGCCTTGTCGATGCGCGAGAAGTTCATGCCCCGCATCAGCTGGTTGAGCGCCGCGCGGATCGGCGCCAGCGCGCCGGCGCCGCGCCGGTAGTCGAGGTCCATCGCCCAGCGCTGCAGCGAGACCAGCGAGGCGTCGGGCGAGAACATCGAGGCCAGCGCCCGCGCGCGCGGCGAGCGTGCGCTGTCGTCCAGCGGCGCGCTCAGGCGCTTGCCGCCTTCGGGCGGCCGGCGCGACACGCCATAACCCAGCACGAAATAGTTGCGGTCGGCATGCCGGATCGCCGCATCCAGCGCATCCAGCGTCCGCGCGTTGCGCTCGAAGATGTCGCGCAGGCCGTCGCCGCGGTGCAGTTCCAGCGCGATCTCGCGCGGCTCGCCCTTGGCGGTCACCAGCGTGCCGGCGATGCGGCATTGCCGCGTGCCGTTGCGGATCCAGGCATCGGCGTCGCCGAGCAGCTCCGGCAGGGCGTCGCTGCCCGCCAGCAGCAGGCCGATCGCGCGCAGCACCGTGCTCTTGCCGCAGCCGTTCTCGCCGAGCAACAGCGTCCAGCGCCGGTTCGTGCCGGGGGCTGCCTCCGGGCTGATGCCGAAGTCGATCGCCAGCGACTCCATCGAGCGCACATTGGTCAGCGCGATGCGGGACAGGTACATGGGACGGGGCTCTCCGTTGCGGAGAGGGACTTTAATGGCCTTTGAGGTGAGCGGGATCGAACCGGCTCAGCCGGCCCGCCCGGTTCAGGCCGCTTCCGGCCGGGCGGGCGAGGGCGCCAGCGACTGCAGGCAGGCGCGCAGCGTCTCGAGCTCCACCGGCTTGGCCAGGAAGGCGCTGATGCCGGCGTCATCGGCCTTCTGGCGAGACTCCTCGAACGCGTCGGCCGAGAACGCGATGATCGGCAGCCGCCCGCGCGACGGCGGCAGCTCCCGCATCCGCCGCGTGGCCTCGAAGCCGTCCATCTGCGGCGTGTGCAGGTCCATCAGCACGACGTCGAAGGCCTGCTGCCGCAGCGCGTGCAGCGCCTGCAGGCCGTTCTCGCACAGCGTCGGCCGATGGCCCAGCCGTTCGAGCATCGCCTCGATGACGATGCGGTTGGTCGGGTTGTCCTCGCTGACCAGGACGCGCAGGCCGGTGACCGGCGCATCCTCCGCCGAGGCCGCCGAAGTCGTCAAGGCCGCCGAGGTCGCCGAAGGTCCCTTGAGCGGCGTCGAGGGGGCGGTCGCCGCCGCCTCCGCCGCCACCATGCGGCCGGGCGGCAGGTCGGCGCCGGCGCGCAGCGGCAGCGCCAGCGTGAAGCGCGCGCCCTGGCCGGGCGCGCTCTGCACATGGATGTCGCCGCCCATCGCACGGGCCAGCCGGCGCGAGATCTCCAGCCCCAGGCCCGCGCCGCCGTGGCGCCGCGAGGTGCTCGCGTCGCCCTGGCTGAAGCGCTGGAAGAGTCTGGCCTGCGTCTGCGCGTCGATGCCCGGGCCGGTGTCGCTGACCTCGAACATCAGCAGGTCCTCGCCCAGCGGCCCGACGCCGCGTCTCAGCTGGCAGCCCACCTGGCCGCGGTCGCAGAACTTGAGCGCGTTGCTCAGCAGGTTCAGCAGGATCTGGCGCAGCCGCGTCGGATCGGCCAGCACCCAGCCGGGCACGTCGTCGTCGATGCCGAAGTGCAGCGCGAGCCGCTTGGCCGCCGCCTGCGGCCGGCTCAGCGCCTCCAGTTCCCTGACCAGCGCGCCGAGTTGCAGCGGCTCCGGCGCGATCGACAGCCCGCCGGCCTCCATGCGCGTCACGTCCAGGATGTCGCCCAGCACCGCCAGCAGGTGGCGCGCGCAGTCGTTGGCGGCCTTGAGCTGGTCCTGCTGCGCGGGCGTCAGCGGCGCTTCCTTGATCAGGCCCAGCATGCCCAGCAGCCCCTGCAGCGGCGTGCGCAGCTCGTGGCTCATGTTGGCGAGGAAGACCGTCTTGGCGCGGTTGGCGGCGTCGGCCTCGCGCTGCGCTTCGTTGAGCCGCGCGGCCAGCGCCTTCTGCTTGTCGCCATAACGCTCCAGGCCGCGGAACTGCCGGTAGATCACGGCCGCGAACAGCAGCGTCATCGCCGACAGCGCCGCCGTCAGCCCCAGGCTGACGCGACTCTGGTTGCGGATGATCTCGTTGCGGCGCGTCACGTCCTGGGCGACGTGGTGGGTCGAGGTCAGCGACAGGTCCCGGATCGGGTCGGCCAGCGGTTCCAGGCGGGCGACGATCTCGGCGATGCGCTGCGGATGCTCGCGGATCAGCGCGCCGTTGAGCGGCAGCGCATCGGCCCAGCGCACGAAGTCCTGGGCACGCGCGACCGTGCGCTGGTAGTCGGGGTGGTGCGCCAGCACCAGCGCGGCATGCTCGCTCTCCACGAGGTTGAGCCGGCTGACGAAGATCTCGTAGCGCTGCGCCACCTGGTCGGGGTCGACGCCCACGCTCGGTCCGGCCGCCTGCTCCAGGGCCAGGCGCAGCTTCAGGTATTCGGTCTCGAACTGGAACAGGCTCCAGACGAGGTAGTCGTCCTGATAGCGCCGCGTGCCGTTGAGCGCCTCGTATTGCCGCGCCTGCAGCCAGCCCACGCCGGCGGGCGTTAGCACCAGCAGCAGGCCCATCGCGGCGATGCCGACGCGCCAGCGGCGCTGCCGGGCCGCGACGGTGCGGGAGGCGTCGCGCGGCATGGTCAGCGCAGCTCCAGGTGGGTCAGCTGCCAGGCCGAGCGCCCGTAGAAGACGCTGTTGCGCAGCTCGGGCGCGTGGTCGAAGGGATAGATCAGGAACAGCGGGCCCTTGTCGCGCACCGCCATCGGCCGGTCGTCGAGCAGCCGGGCGACGATCACATCGTAGCGATGGCTGTCGGTCAGCGGGATCTGGACGCGGTAGTCGTTGAGCGCGCGGGCCTCGATCGTGCGTCCCTGCGCGCCGGCGGCGGCGAGCACGTCGCGCAGCAGCGGCCCGGTGAACCGGCGCGGCTGCGGGTACCAGGGCGTCTGCGTGCTGAAGCTGACCTGGGGCAGCTTCTCGAGCATCGCCATGTCGAAGGCGGCGCGGCCGTCGCGATTGGCGTTGCGCAGCGCCCCGCCGATGGTGAGCACCACCGGTCCGGTGGGCGCGGCCAGCGGCGGCTCGGCCGGCGCCGCCCGCACGGACGGCGCGGCCGCGGCGCCCACGGCCAGGGCACAGGTCAGCAGGCCCTGAAGGGCGGTACGTCGCGCGATCAGCATGAACGGGAGCAGGCACGACCCGGCCGCGCATCGACGCCCCGAGGGGAGGGCGGATGCCGCGCGGGCATTGGTGAAAGCCCGCATGCTACGCGGGGGCACGGGGAGGAGCATGTCCGGGACCACCCCGATAACAGGGGCCAGTCGGGTTTCCGCCACAGTGGACCGCCGGGCCCGATGTCGCTGTCGAGACAAGGTCGGCGAGGCGGTGGATTGAAGATCGACGCCACAACACAGACAGGAGACAGCCCCGATGACGCGCGTGGTCACCCCCCGTCCCGAGAACGCCGGCGTGCAGCACAGCCACTGGCCGGCGCGACTGCCCCGGCGGTTGGCGATTCCACGGACCTCGCTGTGGTTCAACCTGGAGGTCGCCGCGACGCGGTATCCGGACAAGGCGGCCACGCAGTTCCTCGGCGCGACGCTGAGCTACCGCGAGCTGCGACGGCAGGCCGAGGCGCTCGCCGGCTGGCTGCGGGCGCAGGGCGTGGGCAAGGGCGACCGCGTCGCGCTCTTCATGCAGAACTGCCCGCAGTACCTGGTCGCCTTCTACGCGATCAACCGCGCCGATGCGGTGGTGGTGCCGGTCAACCCGATGAACCGCGAGGACGAGTTCGGCCATTACCTGACCGATCCGGAGACACGCGTCGTCATCTGCAGCGGCGAGCTGTCGGGCATCGTCGCCAAGGCCGCCGAGAAGCTGCCGCCGGCGCAGCGCCCGCGCGCCGTGCTGGTGACCCAGTACTGGCAGATGCTCCCGCCCGCCGGGCCCGATCCGGCCTGCGACGCGCCCGAGACGATGCGGGCCTGGCTCACCGCCGTCCACGAGCTGCCGCCCGGCGCGACCGACTGGCGCGACGCGCTGGGCGCCGGCCTGGTGCCGGGGCCGCATACCGCCGGACCCGACGACCTGGCGATGCTGCCCTACACCTCGGGCACCACCGGCCTGCCCAAGGGCTGCATGCACACCAACGCGACCTTGATGGCCAACAGCTGCGGTGGCTGCCAATGGGGTTACGCGAGTGCCGAATCGGTCGGGCTGGCGGTGGTGCCGATGTTCCACATCACCGGCACCTTGTATGGCGTGCTCGGTCCGGTCTTCACCGGGATGACGCTGGTGATCATGCCGCGCTGGGACCGCGAGCTCTGCGGGCGCCTGATCTCGCGCCACCAGGTCACGCACTGGACCTGCATCCCGACGATGATCATCGACCTCTTCGCGAGCCCCAACTACAAGTCCTTCGACCTGCGCAGCCTGCGTTATCTCAGCGGCGGCGGCGCGGCGATGCCCAAGGCGGTGGCCGAGCGATTGCAGGAGGAGTTCGGCCTGACCTTCGCCGAGGGCTACGGCCTGACGGAGACCGCGCGCCCAGTCACGGCAACCCGCCCGAGCGCGCCAAGCTGCAGTGCCTGGGCATCCCGATCTTCGGTGTGGACGCGCGCATCGTCGATCCGACCACGCTGGAGGAACTGCCGGTCGGCGAGGTGGGCGAGATCATCACGCATGGCCCGATGGTGTTCCAGGGCTACTGGCGCCAGCCGGAGGCGACGGAGGCGGCCTTTGTCGAGCTCGACGGCAAGCGCTTCTTCCGCACGGGGGATCTTGGCCGCATGGACGAGGAGGGCTACTTCTTCATCACGGACCGGCTCAAGCGGATGATCAACGCGAGCGGCTACAAGGTGTGGCCTTCGGAGGTCGAGATGCTGCTGTACCGGCACCCGGCGGTGCAGGAGGCCTGCATCATCGCGGCCAAGGATGCGTACCGTGGCGAGACGGTCAAGGCGGTGGTGGTGCTGCGTGCGGAGGCCAAGGGCAAGACCACGGACAGGGACATCATCGACTGGGCGCACGAGCACATGGCGGCCTACAAGGCGCCGCGCATTGTGCAGTTCGTGGACGTCTTGCCGAAGTCGGGTTCCGGCAAGGTCATGTGGCGTCTCCTGCAGGAGCAGGAATCGAGTTGAGCTGCTGGCGCCTCGCGGTGCACGCGCTGCAGTGCTTCTCTTCGAGGGCAGGGCCGGGGCAGGCGACGAAGTCGTGCCGTCCAGGACTGACTGGGCGCGTTCTGTCTGACCAAAGCGAGCCGCAGGCGAGCGGCGGGAGTTGAGCGCCTGAGGCACGACGGGAGTCGCCTGCCCCGGTCCTGCCCGAGCGCAGGTCAGAACCGTGACCCTGGCTGCTTCAGGAAGTCCAGTTCCTCCGGCGTGCTGTCCCGCCCGAGGATGTCATTGCGATGCGGGAAGCGCCCGAAACGCGCGATGACATCGCGGTGTTTGCGCGCGTAGTCGAGCGCGTCGGCGAGGCGCGGGTCCTCGAGGGTGAGGGCTTCGAAGGTGGCGACGCTGAGTTCCTGCATCGCGAGGTCTTCGGCGTGTTCCATCGGCATGGTGGCGAACCAGCGTTCGAGCGTGCCGAGTTCCTGCGCCCGGGCCCGCAGCGCGATTGCGGCGTCCAGGGCGAGGGCGTCGCCGGCGAAGGCTGCTGGCGTATCGCGATGAATGTTGCGGGTGAACTGGTCCAGCACGACGATGCGCGCGAGCGCGCCCCAGGCGGTGGAGTCCCACTCGCGCAGGCCGCCGTCGAGGGCCTGGGCGACGACCGCGCCGAAGCGCTCGCGCAGCGCGTCGTCGAAGGCGGGGTCCTTCTTGAACCACTTCATCTGGATCTGCCGTCCTGCGCCGAGCCGGGCGGGCCGAACCATTCGTTGAGCACCCGCTGGGCCGAGGCCGGCGTCAGCAGCCGCTGCCAGCGCGGATGGCGCAGCAGCCAGTGGCGCACATAGCTGCAGCCGGGGACCAGCTGCAACGGGAACTCCGCCAGCCAGCGCGCCGCGGTCTCCACCAGCTGCGAGGCCAGGCCTTGCCCGCGCAGCTGCGCCGGCACGCCGGTGTGGGTGATGATCAGCTGTTCGCCGTGGCGCTCATAGTCGAGCCGGCATTGCAGTCCGGGTTGCGGCTGGGCAAGAAAGCATCTCGCGTCGGGATGATGCTGGATGACGAAATTCACGCTGCGTCTCCACTGCTGGGCTCCCTGCCGAGTTGCCGCCACAAGTAGGCGAACTCGAGGGCTTGCAACAGCGCGCGCTGCTGGTTGTCCGCCGCGCCGCCATGGCCGCCCTCGATGTTTTCGTAATAGAAGCAGGCTTGCCCCAACGCAAGCATGCGGGCCGCCATTTTCCTCGCATGGCCCGGATGCACGCGGTCGTCGCGCGTCGAGGTGGCGAAGAGCGCCCGCGGATATTGCACGCCCGCCTTGAGCTGCTGGTACGGGCTGTAGGCGGCGATGTGCGCCCACTCCGCGGGCTCGTCGGGATCGCCGTACTCGGCCATCCACGACGCACCGGCCAGCAGCAGGTGATAGCGCTTCATGTCCAGCAGCGGCACCTGGCACACCACCGCGCCGAAGAGCTCCGGCCGCTGCACCATGCAGGCACCCACCAGCAGTCCGCCATTGCTGCCGCCCATGATCCCGAGCCGCGCCGGCCGCGTCAGCCCGTGCGCGACCAGGTCCTCGGCCACGGCGATGAAGTCGTCGAAGCTGCGCTGCTTGTGGGCGAGCGTCGCGGCCTGGTGCCAGCGCGGGCCGTACTCGCCGCCGCCGCGGATGTTGGCCACCACCAGCCGCCCGCCGCGCGCGAGCCACGCCCGGCCATTGCCGCCCGAATACCACGGCTGCAGCGAGACCTCGAAGCCGCCGTAGCCGTAGAGCAGCGTCGGCGTGTCGGCGCCGCGGCCGGCCTTGCCGATGACGAAGTAGGGCACGCTCTCGCCGTCGGCGCTGGTGGCGAAGCGCTGCTCCACCGTCATGCCGTGCGCGTCGAACTGCGCGCCGCGCTGCTTGAGCGTCTCGCGCGCGTCGGTGCCGGCCTGCGCCAGGCAGACGATGTCGGGCGTCAGGAAGTCGCAGTAGTGCAGCAGGTAGCGGTCGCCGAGCCGGTCCTCGGCCAGCTCCGGGTCGTGCAGGCTCTGCACGCTGAGCGTGCCGGGGAAGGGCGCCTTCACCTGGCGCAGGACCGGCGGCCGGTGCGACAGGTCCCATTCCTCGAGCCGGCTGGCCACATGCTCGCTGACGTTGAGCAGCAGGTGGTGGCGCGTCAGCGTGTAGTCCTCCAGCGAGCGGCCCGCCGTCGGCGAGAACATCACGCGCAGGTGCCTGTCGTGGCGCTCGTTCTTCCAGAACGCGGCTTCCTCCATCAGCAGCAGCGAGCCGGCCGGGTAGGTCGGGCCGTGCGGGATGGCCCAGTCGGTGCGCGGACGCAGCAGCATCCACGGGCCTTCCAGGTGCACGCTCATGTCGCTGGGCAGGTCGATGGGCACGAACTCGCCTTGCTTCCAGAGGAAGCGCGACTCGTTGTAGAAATCCAGCGCGCGGCTGAACACGACCCGCTCGAAGCCCGGCGTGCGGTCGACCGACACCGACACCGAGACGTCGTCCTTCTCGCCCTCGAAGATCACCGGCGCGGCGTCCAGCGGCGTGCCGCGCTCCCAGCGCCGGATCTGGCGCGGATAACCCGACTCGGTCAGCGAGTCGGGGCCGAAGTCGCTGCCGACCAGCAGGGTGTCGGCGTCCAGCCATTCGACGTCGCTCTTGGCCTCGGGCACGAAGAAGCCGCCTTCGGCCGGCGGGATGAAGCGCAGCGCCTCGAGGTCGAACTCGCGCAGCTCGTGGGCATCGGCGCCGCCGTCGGACAGCGACACCAGGCAGCGCCGGTAATCGGGCGCGAGCGCCGTCGCGCCGTGGAAGACCCAGCTGCGGCCTTCGTCGCGGCCCAGCGCGTCCAGGTCCAGCACCAGCCGCCACGGCGGCTCGGCGAGCTGGTAGTCCTCCAGCGTGCAGCGCCGCCACAGGCCGCGCGGATGGGCCTCGTCCTGCCAGAGGTTGTAGAACCAGTCGCCGCGCCGGGCCACATGCGGGATGCGGTCGCGCGCGTTCAGGATCTGCAGCAGCTCGTCCCGGACCGGCTCGAACTCGGGCTCGGCCTTCAGCGCGGCCAGCGTCGCGTCGTTGCGCTCGCGCACCCAGGCCAGCGCGCGCTCGCCCTCGGCGCCTTCCAGCGCCTCGAGCCACAGGAACGGATCGTCCGCGGCGGTGGTGGGGTCGACGGATGCGGACGGCTCGGAATGCGGCACAACGGTCTCCTGGTCAAGGGCGCGGGCGGCTCGTCACCTTACCCCACAAGTCACTGCTCGGCTTCCTTCAGCAATTGCGGCGTGATCTCCACAGCGCCCTTCTCGGTGCTGACGTACGCCGTTCCGTCCTGGATGCTGACCTGCCACTGCATGCCGCGTTCGGCCAGGGCGGCCAGCGCCTGCGCCTGGTCCGCCGGGATCTGCCACACGGCCAGCCGGGGAGTGCGCTGCAGCTTGTTCTGGATGCCGCTCCACCATACCGGCGTGCTGGACGCGTAGCTGATGACGGTGACGCGCTCGGCGCGGCCGTGGGCCTGGCGCAACCGGCGCTCGTCGGGCTGGCCCAGCTCGATCCAGTGGACCACCTCGCCGGTCAGGTCCAGCTGCCACAGCGGCGGCTCGTCGACATCGGACAGGCCCTTGCTGAATTCGAGCCGGCCGCGCAGGTCGTCGGCGGGCACGTGCAGCGCGTAGGCCAGGATGCGCAGCATCATGCGCTCGTCGGTCTCCGACGGGTGGCGGGCGACGGTCAGGGAGTGCTCGCCGTAGACATGGCGGTCCATGTCGGAGAGCTGCAGCTGGGCTTTGTGGATGGTGGCCTTGAGCGCCATGGTCGAAGGGCCGCCCGAAGCGGCCGGGGTGCGGGGTGGATGCCCCGGCGTGCGGGCTGCACGCGGGGCGGAAACGATCTGAAGCGGCGCATTATCCCGGTCGTGGCATCATGCCGACCCGCATGGCGGCCTGCTCCGGCCGCCCCATGAGACTGCGGGCCGGCCGGTGCCACCGGCGAGCCCGTGCCGACGAGACAGCGCCCACCCGGCGCAATGACCTGAGAGACGACATGAACACTCTTCGCACCTCCCTCGCCGTCGCCGCGCTGCTGGCCCTGCTCGCCG
>NZ_VOSR01000124.1:0-3532 GCF_007997345.1 Mitsuaria sp. TWR114 | reverse complement strand
GCCAGCAAGGCGGCCAGCAGCGCCACCAGGTTCAGGAACTTGGTCGCGCGGTCCAGCGTCTGGCGCATCTCGGGCCGGCCGGTCTCCAGCGACTCCAGCCGCACGCCGCGCCAGTGGCCGTCCTTCATCTGCTGGCGGGTCTGCGTGGTGAACTGCTGCACCGCGCTGCCCGGTTCCTGCCCCTGGCCGATCACCGCGAAGCGGTAGGTGACCCGGCTCGCCGGCTGGATCAGCGCGGTGGCGGCGAGGTCCGACTGCGCCAGCATCACCCGCGGCGCGAAGTTGAGGAAACCGGCGCCCCGGTCGGGCTCATTGGCGATCTCGCCAGCGATGGTGAGCGTCGCGTCGCCCAGCAGCAGCGGATCGCGACCTTCAGGCCCAGCGCGCTCAACACGCCCGCGTCGACCCAGACCGTGCCGGCGGCCGGCGCACCGACCTGACGACCGTCCTTCAAGCTCAGCGCCCCACGCAGCGGGTAGCGCGCCCCGACGGCCTTGACCGCCACCAGGCGGCTGCCGCCGCCCTGGTCCTCGCCGGCGCGCGCCATGCTCGGGAAGTTCAGCGTCTCGACGCTGCGCAGGTTCAGGCGATCGGCCAGCTGCCGCACCGCGGCGGGCGTCGGCTGGTCGCTCGCGACCACCGCGTCACCGCCGAGCAGTTGGGCGGCGTCGCGTCGCAGGCCCTGGTCCAGTCGGTCCGACAGGAAGGCCACCGCGCACACGGCGGCCACCGCCAGCATCAGGGCCAGGATCAGCAGGTGCAATTCGCCGGCGCGCGCATCGCGCCAGGTCTGCAGGGACATCTGACGCCACAGGGACGGCGGACGCCGGCCGGCCGGGTCGGCGGAGGGCCGGGCCACGGAAGCTCCAGCGGGGCCGGCTGGGTCGGCGGAGGGGGAAGACGGGTGCGCGCTCATGCGCGGACTGTAGCGAACCGCATGCCCGCCTGCTGCCGCGGGGAGACGGCCATGCAATCGGCTTGAACAGTCCGTGCAACCGGTTTTGACGATGCAGCCGGGCGCCGGGCGTTCAATGGCCCCATGAAGCCTCCCTTCCCTTCCCTGTTCGTCTCGCACGGCTCGCCGATGATCGCGCTGGAACCCGGCGAGACCGGCGCCTTCCTGCAACATCTCGGCCGGACGCTCGCCGCCGGCTGGGGCCGGCCGCGCGCGGTGCTCGCGATCTCCGCGCACACCACCGCGCGCGCGGCGCTGCTGCTCGGCGCGCCACGGCACGAGGCGGTCTACGACTTCGGCGGTTTCCCGCCGGCGCTGTCCGCGCTGCGCTACGACGCGCCCGGCGATCCGGCGCTGGCCGAGCGGCTCGGCCAGACGCTGGCCTTGCCCGTCGTCGAGCACGGCGGACTGGACCACGGCATCTGGACCGCGCTGCGCTACCTGATCCCCGCGGCGGACGTGCCGGTGATCCCGTTGACGCTGACGCCGCACGCGTCGCCGGCGCAGCTGATGGCGCTCGGCGAGCAACTGCAGGGCCTGGGCGCGGACGGGGTGCTGGTCCTGGGGACCGGCAGCATCACGCACAACCTGAGGCTGCTGATGCGCTCCGCGGTCACCGGGACCGCCGCTGGCGACGGCGTGCCGGAGATGCCGGAATCGGCTGCCTTCCGGCGCTGGTTCGCGGAGCGCTCGGCGGCCCGGGACTGGCCGGCGCTCGCGGCCTACCGGGCGCAGGCACCCCATGCGACGCTGATGCACCCGACCGACGAGCACCTGCTGCCCTGGTATGTCGCCGCCGGTGCCGGCGGTCGCGATCATGCGCCGTTGCGGATCCACGAGGGCGTCACCTTCGGCTGCCTCGGAATGGATGCCTATGCGTTCGGGCCGCAGGCCGGCGCGCTCCAGGACGCGCTGGCGCATGCCGATGCGCGTGCCGATACGCCGGCCGACGCGCCCGCCGCGGCCTCCTGATCCGCCGACCCACCAACGACAACGGCCCCGCAGGGCCGTTGTTCATCAGGACACCGCGTCGGCGATCAGAGGAAGATCGCCGCGAGGATCCCGAGGATCAGCGCCCACTTGACGATGTAGTAGCCGAGGCGGGATCTCGCCTTGAACGCCTTGAAGAACAGGCGCACCTTGTACGCGTGATAGAAGAACTTGTTGAGGCCGCCGATGGGCTCGCTCTCCAGGTTCTGCGTCGCCGCCGAGGTCATCACCAGCTTGCCGAAGGCGCGGTTGAGCCAGCGGATCGGCGCGAAGTGGACCGGGCGCTCCACGTCGCAGAACAGGATCACGCGCTGATGCGTCGTGGTGTTCTCGGCGTAGTGGATGAAGGTCTCGTCGAACATCACGTCCTCGCCGTCCTTCCAGTGGTAGCGCTGGCCGTCGACCTCGATGTAGCAGCCCGGGTCGTTGGGCGTGGTCAGGCCCAGGTGGTAGCGCAGCGAGCCCGCGTAGGGGTCGCGGTGACGCACCAGCTTCGCGCCCGGCGGCAGCGACGCGAACATCGCCGCCTTCACGCCGGGGATCTGCTTGAGCAGCTCGACCGTGCGGGGGCACAGCGCGTTGGCCGAGGCCATGTCCCGGTCATACCACTTCAGGTAGAAGCGCTTCCAGCCGGTCTTGAAGAACGAGTTGAAGCCGATGTCGTTGTAGCCGGACGCGGCCTTGATGAAGCCCTCGTCGTTGAGCTTGAGGGCTTCCTCGCGGATCACCTGCCAGTTGTCGCGCAGCAGCTTGAGCTCGGGGAACTCGGCCGTGTTCAGGTAGGGCGTGGCGGGGGCGCGGGAGAACAGGTACATGACCGCGTTGATCGGCGAGATCAGCACGGTGAAGTCGGTGAGCGCGCGGGCCAGCTTGAAGCGGACGCGGCCGCGGAAATGGGCGTACAGCGCCGAGGCGATGAAGATCGCCAGCACCCAGTAACGCGTGGGCGGCAGCCAGTCGGCCATGTGTCGGGACTCCTGAAGACAAGCGGCGGATTATCGGCGATCGAGCGCCAGCGACGCCGCCCAGAAGGCCATTCCCCCGAAGGCCAGGGCGACGCCCACCCATCCGGTGGAGGTCCAGCCGTGGCCCGCGGCGATCGCCAGCCCGCCCAGCCAGGGGCCCAGCGCATTGGCCGCGTTGAAGGCGGAATGGTTGAGCGCCGCGGCCAGCGTCTGCGCATCGCCGGCGACATCCATCAGCCGCGTCTGCAGCACCGTGCCCAGCCCGCCGCCGCAACCGATCAGGAAGACCACCGGCAGCAGCGTCCACAAGTGGCCGGCGGCGAAGGGGTACAGCGCCAGCGACGCGGCGCTCCACAGCAGCAGCCCGCCGACGGTGGGCATCAGCGCGCGGTCGGCGGCCCAGGCGGCGCCAAGCGTGCCGGCCGTCATCCCCATGCCGAACACGCTCAGCACCACTGGCAGCAGGCCGGGGCCGGCGCGGGTGACCTCGAGCAGCGTCGAGCCCAGGTAGGTGTAGACGGCGAACATGCCGCCGAAGCCGATCGTCGCGATGCCCAGCGTCAACCAGACTTGGCGGCGGCCGAGCGCGCCGAGCTCGCGCATCGCGCTGGCGCCGGGCTGG
>NZ_VOSR01000123.1:0-24071 GCF_007997345.1 Mitsuaria sp. TWR114 | reverse complement strand
GCGCCGTGTGGCACAGCAGCAGCGTGCGGCGCGCCCAGGCGTCGGCGAGCGCCACCATGCGCAAGCCGGCCGTCATCTGCCGCTTCGCCGCGCTGCGCGGCATCACGGCCACGCCCGCGCCCGCCTCGACCAGGCGCGCGATGGCCTCGAAGCTGGACACCCGCACGCGATGCTTCGGCACCCGGCCGCCGCGCGCGGCCTGCGCCTGCAGGAAGCGACTCAATCCGCTCTCGGCGCCGAGGCCGACGAAGGGCTGGTCCAGCAGCTCGACGAACCGGATCGATGCCGCGCGTCGGCGCGGGCTCGCCGGCAGCAACGCGACCAGTTCGTCGTCCAGCCAGGCGTGGGCGCTCAGGCCGGCGGTGTCGACGTGGTCCGCGACCACCGCCACGTCCGCGACGCCGTCGTGCAGCGCCTGCAGCGCGGCGTCGCTGGGCATCTCCTGCAGCTCGAGGTCGATGTCGGGATGCGCAGCCAGGAAGGGCCCCAGGCGCGGCGGCAGCGCCTCGACCACCGCCGCCGTGTTGCCCAGCAGGCGCACCGTGCCGCGCAGGCCGTGCCCGAAGGCCGACATCGCGACATGCAGCGAATCGAGCTCCGCCAGCACCCGGTGGGCCTGCCGCGACAGCGCACGGCCCGCGTCGGTGGCCACGGCGCCGGTCTTGGCGCGGTCGAGCAGCCGCACGCCGACGCGATGCTCCAGCGCCTTCAAGCGCGCGCTGGCCGCTGCGAGCGACAGGCCCATCGCCGCCGCGCCCGCGGTGATCGACCCCTGCGCCACCACCACCTCGAAGAGCTGCAGGTCGAAGGGATCGACGCGGTAGTCGATCGGTCGCGCGGCGGCGAGGGAGCGGGTATTGGCGGCGGTCATCAGGGCCATCCTCTTGCAGACGCGAAGGATATCCGCCGCACATCGAGATCGACAGCGCCACGGCCGGCCCTGAAGATGCGCCGCATGCAGTCGATCTCCTTCGCGGCGCTCGCGCCATGGCTCGGCATCGGGCTGGTCTTCGTCCTGGCCGGTGGCGTCAAGGGCATCACCGGCATGGGCCTGCCGACGGTCGCCATGAGCCTGCTCGGCCTGTGGATGGCGCCGGCGCAGGCCGCCGCGCTGCTCGTGATGCCCTCGCTGGTGACCAATGTCGCGCAGTGCCGAGGACCGGCGGGACGGGAGCTGGTCGCGACGCTCTGGCCGATGTGGACCGGCCTGGTGCTCACGACCGTCTGGAGTCCGGACCTCGCCACCCTCGCGCCGATCGACGCCCGGCTCCCGCTGGGCGCGATCCTGGTGGTCTACGGGCTGTGGGGCCTGCGGAAACCGGTGCTGCCGCGCGTCGCGCCGGGCGCGTGGTGGGTCGGCCTGGCCGCCGGACTGGCGACGGGTGTCGTCACCGCCGCCACCGCCGTCTTCGCGCTGCCGCTGGTGCCCTACCTGCAGGCCCTGCGGGTGGACAAGGACACGATGATCCAGGCGCTGGGCCTGTCCTTCACCGTCGCGACGCTGGCGCTGGCCGCGCGGCTGCAGGCCTTCGACGGCGGCGCGCTGTGGTCGCTGCCCTCCTTCGTCGCGCTGGCGGCCGCCAGCGTCGGACTCGCGCTGGGCGCGGCGCTGCGCGCGCGCATCAGCGCCGCGGCCTTCCAGCGCGGGCTGTTCCTCATGTTCATCGTGCTGGGCGCGGCCAACCTGTGGCGCGGGCTGTGAACAGGGGCCGGTTCGACGACGACGACCACGCCCTGGGCGCGTTGCTCGAGCGCGCCTACCGGCTCGCGCTCTGGCTCCAGGATTCGGTGGGCGGCGCGGCGTCGAACGGCAAGCGCGTGGACAACGACCGGGTGGACAACAAGCGCTTGAACGACGAGGGCGCGGAGGACGAGCGCCCGTCGGACTTCGCGGCCCGGGTCGCCTCGGCCGAGCTGGTGGAGCTGCTTGACGATGCCCGCGCGCTGCTGGTCACCGCCAGCGGCAACCCTCGCTGACGGATGCCGTGAAGGCTCAGCTGCTCACGCCGACTCGGTGACGATCTCCTCGATAGAGACGCCTGAAGCACGCGCCGGCGAGGCGCTGGCCTGATCAATGCTCCGGCGGATGCTCTCGCCAGCGATCTGGTCGTACGCCGCCCGCTGCTCCTCCGGCAGGCTGTCCACATAGGCGCCGATCCGGGCCACCTGCGCCTGCAACTCCTCGGGCGAGCGGGGCGTCATGGTGGCCAGCGTCTGTCCGTCTGGCCCCTTGAACAGGTTGATCACCTGGCTGCCGAGGGCGGCGATCTGCCCGCCGCCCCAGTTCATCGCGAGCTCGGCGCCACGCGCGACAGGCCCCGGCATCGTCATCGCCATGGCGGTCATGACCAGGCTCGCGTAGTAGGGCGCGGAGGCGCTGGATTCGATCATGCCCTTGGGCGTGAACTGCTTGGACAGCTTGTCGGCGGTGAGCGCGATGGCCATCACCATGCTGGTCGCGGCCATGCCCTTGAAGCGCTCCATCGCGTCCTGCCGCGTGGTCTGCCGGTTCCAGGCGCTTTGCGCCATGACCGCGGTGACCACCACGCTGTCGGCCGCGAGGTCCACCGTGCCGATCGGGTCGGGCTGGATCAGGTAGACGGTGGTTCCGGTCACGCCGGCGGCGAAGAGCGTGAGCGCGAGCTTGGAGGCGAAGTCCGGGTGGGCCTGCGGCTCACGCGGGATCGAGGCCGCGTTGGACTCCTGCGCCGCGCCGAGATGGAAGGCCTGGTCCAGGCGCTTCGTGCATTGCGCGATCGATGCCAGCAGGTGCGTGCATTGCGAGTTGAGCGTGCGCGTCAGCTCATGGCCGGACTCTGGATCGGTGAAATCGCGGCGCGCCTGCTGCAGCGCCTTGCGTCCGTCCTCCAGCCCCTGCCAGAGCTGGGACAGCTCGGCGTGGACGGCCTCGCCGACCTGGCCCGGCGTGAACTGGCGGCGCAGCGTGCCGGCCTGGCCGGAGAAGCCCGCCTTGTCCATGCCGGCCGCCACGGCGTTCGCGCCCAGCGCGACGGCCTTGGCCGCGCCATTCCTGATGCTGCCCCAGACGAAGGGGGCGATCAGGATGGTGCCGGCGGCGGCGGCGAAGCCGGCGTGCGCCACCTTGCTGTGGTCGACCGCCTCGGCGTGGTGGCGGACCGACTCGGAGCCGTAGCGCTTGGACATCTCGACGGACAGGAAGATCGCGTTGAGCAGGGCCGGATAGAAGTGGACCTCGTCGGACTGGCGGCCGAGCTCGCCGCCGCCCAGCGGGAACGGCAGTCCGTCGGCGGTGGGACGCAGCGTGGTGCCCGCCACGCCGACGACGGCCTTGGCCGCGGCGGCCACGGTGTAGGCGAAGGTCTTGGCCTGGTTGGCCAGCAGCGGGCTGGGCACGATCACGGGCCACAGATTGACCAGGTTGAGCAGCGCCTTGGCCGCGCGGCCCGACGCGGAGGTGCCGTGCTGCAGCGGATCGATGGCGCGCTCGATGGCCTCGATGTCCTTCATCAGGGTCTTCTTGAAACGGGGCTCGATCCCCGGCTCGCCCTGGACCATGCCGCGCAAGGCGGTCAGTTGTTCGCGGCAGCGGGCGAAGGTGAAGGCCTGATCGGACCCCGGCTCCGCGCCGCGCAGCACCGCCAGGAAGGACCGGTCGTCGCCATGGGGCTGCAGCATGGTCCGCAGGTCGCTGAGGGACCACAGGACCTCCATGGCGGAGACGACGGCTTTCTGGGTGCTCGACAAGCCTTGAAGGGCCGCGCTGCCTGCGGTGCCCAAGGCGCCGGCCACGCCGCCCACGAGGTCGGTCAGACGGGAGCCCGACGCGCCGGCCTGCGCAGAGGCCCGGCTGTCGACCACGGGCGATTGCGGCGCCGCCGAGCGCGGCGGCAAATCGACCGTGTCGTCTTGGGGCTGCGCCCCGGTGGCATCGACGGAGCGGCGGCTGGAGATGGGCGACTCCTGTGCGACGGAGGGCGAGGAGGTGGGCGCCAGCGAGACGGGGGACGCGTGCGTCGTGTCTGGGACCGGCAACTCGACGTGGCGCGACGGCGAGGAGGAAGCGGAAGAAATGGGAGACGGCATCAGGGTGTCCTCATGCGGCCGGGAAGCGTGGCACGCCGTGGCGGCGCCGTCTTCTGGCCGTTCTGGGTTGAACGGGGAAGTGGCGCTGTGTTGCCCGTACTGCAATGGGCGCCAACTCGTGCGAGGGCCCCATGATGGGGAGCGGTGACTGAACACCACGCCGCGGTGCGAAGCCGGGCGGCGCCGAGCGAAGAAAGCTTGCGTCCGCGACACAAAGCATGTTCGGCAACGTTCACGCTTCTGGGTGCTCAGCGTGGTCGCCGAGCCTGCGGCAAGACGGTGATGTGGCGGGCCTGCGATCCTCGTACTCGCTCCTCGAGCACGCTACGGCCAGACCGAACGGATCGTCGCCTGTCTCCGCGCCCCTGCGGCCTCGGCCCGCACCAGCGCCCAGCGAGGCACCGCCTCTCCTTCGTTCAGCAGCTCCAGATACACGAGCAGCGCCTTGTAATCGTCGAACTCCAGCGTCACATCGGCGCCGCCACGCGTGGCGTTGAGTTCGATCGCGGAAACGCGGACGCCCTCGACGGCCACCGTCTCGAGCGATCGCAGCACCGGCTGCAGCGGAAAGGCCGCCGTGCGAGCCACCGCCAGCGCGTCACGCGCGTAGGCCGGTGGCACGGCTGCTTCCGCGGCGCGGTCGGCTCGCACGCGCAGGCTCTCGGTATGGGAAAAATATAAAGCCGACTCAGTTAACGCGGCGGACGCTGACTCCGGCGATAAACCGAAGCCGTCGGACGGCCAGCAGCCTGACTATGTGACTCCCACACAAGAGCCGGATCGATTTAGACGCGGGCCTGATGGCACTCGCATCGATAACGAAGATGGTAGCGTCTGGGAAAAGGGGCCGACCGGCCGAGGTCGCGTCGCTCGTTCGAGCGCTGCAGGCTGCTCGAATCACGCTTGCTTGGTCCGCTGATCCCATGGCGACATCAAAGGGCTTCGCCGACATCGCGTCGACGGTCGCGGCCACGAACGCGTGAGAGGCCTTTCATCCATCGCAGTGCGCGGCCCGTATTGAATGCGCAGCATCGTCTCGACGCCGAACGGCGGGCGACCCATCCTCGCCTTGGGGCAGCACGGGCTCGACCATCTGCACCAGCACGCGCCAAGGCACCACGCGCTCGATTTCCTGCAAGAACTCGCGCTTGCGCGTCTTCCTGGTCGACAGGCTTAGACCCAGTCCGAACTGCTTCATGGTCGTGGTCGTCGTCGACCTCGCTCGATCACGCCACGCGGATGCTGCCCATTTGTCGATGCGGACGCCCACCAATGCCCTCGCTCGGCCACTTGTCACCGAGTTCTCACGCCGCCGCTCCCCACTGTCGCCCGTCCCTTAAACTCGCCCGCGCCCACGACAACGCCATCCCGCCCATGAAGAGCTCCAAGTCCGCCCGCCCGTCATCGAAGGTGACGCTGGGCATGGTGGCCGAAGCCAGCGGGGTGTCGCCGAGCACCGTCTCGCGCATCCTCAACGGCACCGCCGTCGTCAGCCAGGAAAAGAAGGACGCCGTCGACCGCGCCATCGCGGAACTCGGCTTCGTTCCCAATCCCATCGCGCGCGTGCTAGCCGGCGGGCGCTCGCTCAGCGTCGGCGTCGTCACGCAGGCGATCGACAGCCCCTACTACGGCGTCGCGCTGCGCGGCATCGAGGAGGTGCTCGACGCCGCCGGCTTCGTGCCGCTCTTCGCCAGCGGTCACTGGAATGCCAAGGAGGAGCAGCGCTGCATCGACACGCTGCGCTCGCGCCGCGTCGACGGGATCATCGTGCTCACCGGCCGCCTCAGCGACGAGTCGCTGCGCAAGCTGGCCAAGGAGCTGCCGGTCGTCGTGACCGGCCGCAGCCTGAAGGCGCCCAGCCTGCATGCGCTGAACTTCAATGACTTCGAGGGCGCGCGCCTGGCGACGCATCATCTGCTGTCGCTGGGACATCGCAAGATCGCGTTCATCGCCGGCGACCCGGTCCACCCCGACGCGCAGGAGCGCCTGAGGGGCTATCGCGCCGCGCTCGAGGCGGCAGGCGTGAAGTACAAGCCGGCGCTGGTGCTGCCCGGCCTGTTCCACGAGGACAGCGGCGTGATGGCCGCCGAGCGCCTGATCGACAGCCGCGAGCCCTTCACCGCGATCTTCGCGGCCAACGACCAGATGGCCTTCGGCGCCTCGCTGGCGTTGTACCGCCGCGGGCTGCGGGTGCCGGAGGATGTCTCCATCGTCGGCTTCGACGACCTGGCCGGCGCCGCGCACTGCATCCCGCCGCTGACGACGATCCACCAGGCCGGCCTCGAGCTGGGACGCTGCGCGGCGCAGGCGCTGCTGGAGCTGCTGGCCGACAAGACGCCGACGACGCAGCTTCCGGAGCCGCGGTTGATCATTCGATCGTCCACGCGGGCGGTCTGAGCGGACTGCGTGAGGACGCTGGCCCTCACCCCTGCCCTCTCCCGCAAGCGGGAGAGGGTGTCATGCTCATGCCCTTCCTACGCCCTCCCACTTGCGGGCAGGGGCGACGCGAAGCCGACTCACTAGCGATAACCCTGGTACGTTCCCGCTCTGACGACCGATATCATGAAAGCGCTTTCATAACGACACCACGACGGAGACACAAAGCATGCGGCAGTGGGCCCGATGGCTATCCACGGCGACATTGACCCTGGCCCTGATCCAGGCGGGGTCAGGCGTTGCCGCGCAGCCGGCCAGCGCGACCGCCACGCCCGCGCCCACGACAACCACGCTCACCGTCGCCGCGTTCCCCGCCATCGACGAGATCGTCCGGTCCGCCCTGCCCGCCTGGAAGCAGCTGCATCCCGACATCGACGTGAAGATCGTGAGCCGCGAGCTCAACGACCACCACACCGCGATGACCACGGCGCTCTCGACCGCGAAGGGCCTGCCGGACGTGATGGCGCTGGAGATCGGCTACCTCGGCCGATTCGCGCAGGGCACCGGGCTCGAGGACCTGTCCCGTCCGCCCTATGAGCTCGGCCGCGAGCGCGCGCGCTTCGTCGGCTACGCCTTCGACCAGGCGACGACCCCGGCCGGCGCCGTGCTGGCCGTCCCCACCGACATCGGCCCCGGCACCCTGCTCTACCGCGCCGACCTGCTGGCGCGCGCCGGCCTCAAGGAAGCGGACCTGACGCGGAGCTGGGAGGGCTACGTCGCCGCCGGCGTGAAGATCAAGGCCTCGACCGGCGCCTACCTGATGGCGCATGCGCGCGACATGAAGGACATCCTCATCCGCACCGGCCTGCAAGCGGGCGAGGGCCTCTACTTCGACAAGGACTCGCGGCCGCTGGTGACCTCGCCGCGCTTCGTCCGCGCCTTCGAGCTGGCGCGCGCCGTGCGCCGCCAGCAGCTCGACGCCAAGGTCACCGCCTGGTCCTCCGACTGGACCGAGGGCTTCAAGCGCGGCGGCATCGCCACGCAGATGTCCGGTGCCTGGCTGGCCGGCCACCTGAACACCTGGCTCGCGCCCGGCACGCGCGGCAAGTGGCGCGCGGCGCAGCTGCCCGAGGGCGCCTTCGCCGCCTATGGCGGCACCTTCTTCGCGATGGCCCGCCATGGCGACGCCGCCCGCAAGCCGATGGCCTACGCCTTCATCCGCTTCATGACGATGAACCGCGCGCAGCAGCTCGCGGCCTTCAAGGCGCAGGACGCCTTCCCCGCGCTGGTCGATGCGCAGCAGGACGCCTTCTACGACCAGCCGCTGCCCTTCCTCGGCGGTCAGGTCGCCCGCCGCGACTGGCGTGATGCCGCCAGCCACATCCGCGCCTTCCCGGTCCACAAGCAGGACGCCTTCGCCCGCGAGGTCATCGACACCGAGCTCGACAAGGTCCTGGATCGCGGCAAGGACATCGCCACCGCGCTCGCCGATGCGCAGCGGCTGCTCCAGCAACGCGCGCGACGCTGACACGGAACGACGACGATGCACTTCCGACTCCCGCCGGCCCTGCGCCTCTCGCCCCGCTACGCGCCCTACGCGCTGCTGGCGCCCTTCCTGCTGCTGTTCGTGGTCTTCGGACTGTTCCCGCTGCTGTTCTCGCTCTACCTGGCCTTCCACAGCTGGGAGCCCACCAGCGGCCTGGGCGCGATGCACTGGGTCGGGTTGGACAACTTCGCCTTCGCGCTGCAGGACGAGTGGTTCTGGAAATCCATGCGCAACACCGCCTGGCTGGCGATCGCCTCGGGCGTGCCGCAGCACCTGGTCGCGATCCCGCTCGCCACCTTCCTGCACATCGCCTTCAAGCGCTGGCGCAACCCGATGGTCGGGGCCTACTTCCTGCCCTACATCACCTCCTCCGTCGCGATCGCGATCCTGTTCAGCTCGCTGTTCTCGACCGACTACGGCCTGATCAACCTCGCCATCGCGACGCTGCGCGAGATTCCGCTGCTGGGCCAGCTGATGCCGCAGGCCGCGGTGGACTGGCTCAACGATCCCGACGCCCTCAAGCCCGCCATCTCGACCATCGTCTTCTGGCGCTACGTCGGCTTCAACGTCGTGCTCTACCTGGCCGCGCTGCAGACCATCCCGCCCGATCTCTACGAGGCTGCGACCATGGACGGCGCCAGCCGCGTGCAGCAGTTCTTCCACATCACGCTGCCCAGCCTGCGGCCGATGATCTTCTTCGGCGTGACGCTGAGCGTCATCGGCGGCCTGCAGCTCTTCGAGGAACCCTTCATCCTCACCGGCGGCAAGGGCGGCTCCGACCAGGCCGGCATGAGCGCCGCGGTCTACCTCTACCGCAACGCCTTCGACTTCAACGATTTCGGCGCCGCCAGCGCGATGTCCTGGCTGCTGTTCTTCATCGTGGCCGCGCTGACGTGGCTGACGAACCGCGCCTTCCGGCGCAAGGACGACTGAGGACGCCGCGCCATGAGCACCACGATGCCTGCCTCCCTCGACGCCACCGCGCCGCGCGCCGCGCAGCCGCCGCGCATGACCGCCTGGGCCGCCTACCTGCTGGTGGGCGCCGGGGCGCTGATCATGCTGGCGCCCTTCTATTTCATGTTCGTCTTCGCGACGCACTCGCGCACCGAGATCTTCAGCCTGCCGCCGCCGATGTGGTTCGGCAACGACTTCCTGAACAACGTCGACATCCTCACCAAACGCCTGCCCTTCTGGCGCAACCTCGGCCTGAGCCTCTACGTGGGCCTGTGCAACACCGGCCTGACGCTGCTGTTCTGCTCGATGGGCGGCTACGCCTTCGCGATGTACGAGTTCCGCTTCAAGAAGGCGCTCTTCGGCCTCGTCATGGGCACCATGCTGCTGCCCAGCTTCATGAACATGATCCCCAGCTTCATGATCATGGACCTGCTGGGCTGGATCGATCAGCCGCGCGCGCTCTACATCCCCGGCGCGGCCAGCGCCTTCGGCATCTTCCTGATGCGCCAGTTCATCACCTCGGCCGTGCCGCGCGAGCTCGTCGAGGCCGCGCGCATGGACGGCTGCGGCGAGCTCGGCATCTACGCCCGCATCGTGCTGCCGCTGCTCAAGCCGGCGCTGGGGACGCTCGGCCTGATCACCTTCATCTCGTCCTGGAACAACTTCATCGGGCCGCTGGTCGTCATGCGCTCGCCCGACATGTACACGCTGCCGCTGGCGCTGCGCTCGCTGCAGAGCCCCGTCGACACCGAATGGGGCGCGCTGATGGCCGGCTCCGCCATCGCGACGCTGCCGCTGATCGTGCTCTTCGTCCTGTGCTCGCGGCAGCTCATCTCGGGCCTGACCGTCGGCGCGGTGAAGTGACGCGCCACGCCTCGCACCTCATCGCACGCGCCTTCAGCCTCTCGCCTTCCGCCCTCCAACAACCATAAGCACGCCTGCTCCGATGTCATCCTCCACCCTGCCGACCGCCTCCGCCAAGCGCTTCCCTGACGACTTCGTCTGGGGCGTGGCCACCAGCGCCTTCCAGATCGAGGGCGCCCATGACGCCGACGGCAAGGGCCCGTCCATCTGGGACAGCTTCTGCCGCCAGCCCGGCGTGATCGCCGACGGCAGCAGCGGCGACGTCGCCTGCGAGCACTACGCGCGCTGGGAGCAGGACCTGGACATGATCCGGGACCTGGGCGTCGAGGCCTATCGCTTCTCGGTGTCCTGGCCGCGCGTGCGCCCCACCGGCGACGGCGAATGGAACGAAGCCGGCCTGGCCTTCTACGAGCGGCTCGTCGACGGCCTGCTGGCGCGCGGCCTCAAGCCCTACCTGACGCTGAACCACTGGGACCTGCCGCAGGCGCTGCAGGACGTCGGCGGCTGGGGCAACCGCGCCACCGTCGAGCGCTTCGTCGAATACGCCGTGGGCATCGCGAAGCGGCTGGGCCACAAGGTGGTCTCGATCGCCACGCACAACGAGCCCTGGGTGGTCGCGCAACTCGGCCACGAGACCGGCGTCTTCGCACCCGGCCTCAAGGATCGCCGCCTGGCCGCGCAGGTCTCGCATCACCTGCTGCTCAGCCACGGCCTGGCCGTGACCGCGATGCGCGAGCTGCAGCTCAAGGCCTCGCTCGGCATCGTGCTGAACATGGCCCCGATGTATCCCGCCACCGACTCCGATGCGGACCGCGCCAAGGCCCGGCTCGAGGACGGCAAGCTGCGCCGCTGGTACATGGACCCGCTGTTCAACGGCCACTATCCCCAGGACGTGATCGAGCACCTGGGCGATGACGCGCCGCACGTCGAGGCCGGCGACATGGACCGCATCCGCGTGCCCATCGACTTCGTCGGCATCAACTACTACTCGCGCGGCATGGCCAGCGCGGACAACAGCTTCGACCCGAAGACCGGCGGCCTGGAGCTCACCGACATGGGCTGGGAGGTCTACCCGCAGGGCCTGACCGACCTGCTGGTCTCGGTGCACCGCGACTACCCGGCGGCCAAACGCCTGTACGTGACCGAGAACGGCGGCGCCTTCCCCGATCCGGTGGGCGCCGACGGCCGCGTGCACGACGACGACCGCACCCGCTACCTGGACACGCACATCGCCGCCGTCGGCGACGCGATCGCGCAGGGCGTGCCCATGGGCGGCTACATGGTGTGGAGCCTGATGGACAACTTCGAATGGGCCTCGGGCTACGAGAAGCGCTTCGGCATCGTGCATGTGGACTACGCGACGCAGCGGCGCACGCCCAAGGACAGCGCGCTCGCCTACCGCGACTTCGTGTTGGCTCGGCGCGCGGCGCGCCAGGCTTGATCGGGAGCACCGTCATGGGACAAGTCACGCTGCGCGGCATCCGCAAGCGCTACGGCGATCACGAGGTGATCCAGGGTCTCGACCTGGACGTGCGGGACGGCGAGTTCATGGTCTTCGTCGGGCCGTCGGGCTGCGGCAAGAGCACGACGCTGCGCATGATCGCGGGCCTGGAGGAGATCAGTGGCGGCGACCTGCTGATCGACGGCCGGCGCGCCAACGACCTGCGTCCCGCCGACCGTGGCGCGGCCATGGTGTTCCAGAGCTACGCGCTCTACCCGCACATGACGGTGGCCGAGAACATGGGCTTCGCGCTGAAGATGGCCGGCGTCGGCCGCGCCGAGCGCGACGAGCAGGTGCGCCGCACCGCTGAGGTCCTGCGCATCACCGACCTGCTGCAGCGCACGCCCCGGCAGCTCTCCGGCGGCCAGCGCCAGCGCGTGGCCATCGGCCGCGCGATCGTGCGCAAGCCCAAGGTGTTCCTGTTCGACGAGCCGCTGTCCAACCTGGACGCCGCGCTGCGCGTGGACATGCGCATCGAGCTCACCCGGCTGCATCAGCAGCTCGGCACGACCATGATCTACGTCACCCACGACCAGGTCGAGGCGATGACGATGGGCGACCGCATCGCGGTCTTCAACAAGGGCCGCATCGAGCAGCTCGGCGCGCCGATGGACCTCTACCGCCATCCGGCCAATGCCTTCGTCGCGGGCTTCCTCGGCGCGCCGCGGATCAACTTCATCGAACGACCGGCCGCGCACGCGCCCGGCGCGGCGCGGCGGCTGTGGGACGCGCTCGGCGGCGCCGCGCGTCCGGCGGCGGCCCGCCTGGGTCTGCGGCCCGAGCACCTGCAACTCGCCGCCGGCCACGACGAAGCCGCGGTGCCGGCGACCGTCGTGCTGGCGGAGCACCTGGGCGACGTGTCCATCCTGCACCTGCGCGTCGACGGCATCCCCGAGCTGCTCACCGCCAAGCTGCCCGCCGGCGCGGCCGCGCTGCACGACGGGGACAGCGTCCGCCTGGTCGCCGGCGCCGGGCACGCGCTGGCTTTCGACGCCGAGTCCCGCGCGCTGGACGCGCGCCCCGCCGTCCCCGTCGCTGCCTGAAAGCGCCACGCCGCCCGGCGTCCGCCAAGCCGCCGAGGCCGCCCCATTTCGCAGTACCCCCGCGCCCGGTGTGGCGCGGACCCCTCGCTAGGGAAAGTCAGTAGAGGACCCGGAGCCGAAGCAGTTAAATTCTGAAAGCGCTTTCAAGATGATCCGCCACGCGCCCACCGGGGCGAGGAAAGGAGCGTCCTGGCGGCGAAGGACAGACGGGGCGACGGCCAACGAAGCCGTGCCCCGACGAGATCCGGATCCAGCTTGCCCTGCATCCCTCGGGCCCGCCGTCGCACGTGGGTCATGGCCAAGACTGAGAGACAACAAGGAGACACATGAAACACGTCCACCCCACCCGACAGCGGCAGGGCCGCGGACCGCAACCCCAACCGGTGGCGGCGGCCTGCGCGATGCTGTTCCTGGCCGCCGCGGCGCATGCCCAGCAGGCGCCCGCGGCCCCCGAGGCGGCCGCGTCCGAGGCCCAGCGCAAGACCGCCGACGCGCAGATCGACACCGTCGTCGTGACCGGCATCCGGCAGTCGCTGGACACCTCGCTGAACCTCAAGCGCCAGCAGCGCGGCGTGGTCGACGGCATCGTCGCCGAGGACATCGGCAAGTTCCCCGACACCAACCTGGCCGAGTCGATGCAGCGCATCTCGGGCGTGTCGATCGACCGCTCGATGGGCGAAGGCTCCAAGGTCACCGTGCGCGGCGTCGGCCCCGACTTCAACCTGGTGCTGCTCAACGGCCGCCAGATGCCGGCCTCGACGCTGGCGGACACGGGTCCGTCGAACTCGCGCGCCTTCGACTTCGCCAACCTGGCCACGGAATCGATCGCCGCGCTGGAGGTCTACAAGACCAGCCGCGCCAGCGCCCCGACCGGCGGCATCGGCGCAACGATCAACATCAAGACCGCGCGCCCGCTGGACACCAAGAAGACCATCGCCAGCATCGGCGTCAAGGCGGTGCATGACGGCGGCAACTCGCGCCTGCCGGACAACATCAAGGGCGACAGCGTGACGCCCGAGGTGTCGGGCATCTACAGCACGACCTTCGGCGAAGGCATGTTCGGCGTGTCGGTCTCGGGCAGCTTCCAGAAGCGCGACGCCGGCTACAACAGCGCCGGCGTGCCCAACGGCTGGCTGCCCTTCAAGGGCGACGAGACGGGCAACGGCGCGATCCCGCTGCCGGGCGCGCCGGGTTCGGAACGGATCACCAACCGTCCGGGCGCGAGCGACGTCTACTCGCTGCCGCAGAACGTCAACTACAACATGAACGCCATCAGCCGTGAGCGCACGAACGGCCAGCTGACGTTCCAGTTCGCGCCGACCAAGTCGCTGACGACGACGCTGGACTACACGGTCTCGCAGAACAAGGTGCACACGCGCCGCAACGACCTGTCGGCCTGGTTCAGCTTCGGCCCCTCGTCGAGCTCGTGGACCTCCGGCCCCGTGTCCGCGCCGCTGAACTACACCGAGCTGATCGCCAACGGCGACGCCGACCTGTCCATGGGCGGCGCCGACTTCGCGACCAAGAACGACAACAAGTCGCTGGGCTTCAACGCCGACTGGAAGGTCACCGACAAGCTGCGCTTCGGCTTCGACGCCCACCACTCCACGGCGGAGTCGGGCGCCGACAGCCCCTGGGGCAGCAACAACGTGATCGGCACGGCCAGCTTCAACCGCGGCCAGACCGGCGTGGACTTCAGCCAGGACCTGCCCATCCTGATCATGCCGACGACGACGCGCAACGCGGCGCTGCAACAGGTGACGGGCTCGTCCTTCCGCAACAGCTACATGAAGGCGCAGGTCGACCAGCAGCAGATCAACGGCAGCTGGGAGATCAGCGACGAATCGAAGCTGGACTTCGGCGTCGGCCTGACCAAGGCGAAGAACCGCTCGGCCTACGCCAACGTCCAGCTGGACAACTGGGGTGGCGTGGCCAACGGCCCGGCCAACTACCCGGACGAAGTCTGGATCCCGCAGGACCTGCGAGACTTCTTCGGCAAGATCGGCGGCGTCGGCGATCCGCGCCTGTTCACGCAGTTCTACACCTTCGACTTCGGGACGGTCCGCGACCTGGCCGCCAAAGGCAACGGCGATCCGTCGAAGTACCTCGCGTCCAACGTCTTCTCGACGGACCGCCGCACGACGGAGAAGTCCACCAGCGCCTACGCCGAGTACACCCGCGAGTGGGAACTGGGCGTCCCGATGAGCGCCACGGTCGGCATGCGCTACGAGAAAACCAAGGTCACCTCCAGCGCGCTGGTGCCGATCGCCACCGGCATCACCTGGGGCTCCAACAACGAGCTGACGGTGCTCAAGGGCGACCCGGGCTTCACGACGCTGGACGGCAAGTACAGCTACTGGCTGCCCAACATCGATTACCAGGCCGACCTGACCGACAAGCTCAAGCTGCGCGCCAGCTACGGCACGACGATCGGCCGTCCGGGCTGGGACGCGATCCAGGGCGGCAGACGCTGAACGACCTGGCGCGCCTGAGCGGCGGCACCGGCTCGCAGGGCAACCCGGGGCTGAAGCCGCTGAAGTCGAAGAACATCGACTTCTCGCTGGAGTACTACTACGCGCGGTCCAGCTATGTGGCGGCGGGCGTGTTCCGCAAGAACATCAGCAACTACATCGGCTCGACGCTCGAGAACGCCACCCCGTTCAACCTCCACACCCCGATCGGCGGCGCGTACTACAACGAGGCCTCGACCACCGGCGGCTGCGGCAGCGACATCACCTGCATCCGCGACTACATCCTCAACCGCTACAACGGCCAGCCGGGCGTGACCAAGACCGGCGAGAGCAACGGCCATGCGCTGGGGACCATCGTCGGACAGCCCGGCGATCCGGTGGCCAACTTCCAGATCACGGTGCCGGCCAACACGCAGTCCAACAGCCTGAAGGGCTTCGAGCTGAACGTGCAGCACGCGTTCGGGAACTCGGGCTTCGGCGTCGCGGCCAACTACACCAAGGTGAAGTCGGGGCTCAAGTACGACAACATGAGCTTCGCGCAGCAGTACGCGCTGGTGGGCCTGAGCGACTCCGCCAACCTGGTGGGCTTCTACGAGGACGCGAAGTTCAGCGTGCGCGTGGCCTACAACTGGCGCGACAAGTTCCTGGCCGCGGTCAACGACGGCAACCAGCTGGGCCGCTCGGCGCCGATCTTCACCGAGCCCTACTCGCAGGTGGACGTCAGCCTGGGCTACAACTTCAGCGAACGCCTGAGCCTGCAGGCCGAAGTCATCAACCTCGGCGATTCGGTCCTGCGCCAGCATGGCCGGACCAAGGAGGAGGTGTACGCGGTCACGCAGACGGGACGCCGCTATATGCTGGGCCTCCGCTACAAGTTCTGACCCCGCCGGGGGCGATGCCCGCATGAAGTCGATCCGAGAACTCCACGACCTGGTGCCGGGTCGGCTTCCTTCCCACCTGATCGAGGCCGCGCAGCCGGTGGTGCTGCGCGGCCTCGTGTCGCATTGGCCGATGGTGCGGGAGGCGCGGCGCTCCGACCGCGCCGCGGTCGACTACCTGCACGGCTACTGGCGCGGCGCGCCGGTGGCCATCATGACCGGCCCGCCGGAGATCGACGGCCGCATCTTCTACAACGACGACCTCACCGGCATGAATTTCGGCCGGGCCGACGCGCCGCTGCCGGCGCTGATGGAGGAACTGCTCCAACTCGCGGAGGTCGAGCGTCCGCCCTGCTACTACGTCGGCTCGACGACGGTCGACGAGTGCCTGCCCGGCTTTCGCGCGCACAACGACCTGGACCTGTCCTCGCTGGCGACCAGCGGCACGGCGGCACCGGAGGCGTTGGCCAGCGTCTGGCTGGGCAATCGCAGCCGCATCGCGCCGCACTACGACCTGCCCGACAACATCGCCTGCGTGGCGGCCGGCCATCGCCGCTTCACGCTGTTCCCGCCGGAGCAGTTGCCCAACCTGTACGTCGGTCCGATCGACTTCACGCCAGCCGGCCAGCCGGTGAGCCTGGTCGACCTGAAGCAGCCCGACTTCGAGCGCTTCCCGCGCTTCGCGACGGCGCTCGAGCACGCGCAGGTCGCCGAGCTCGAGCCGGGCGACGCGCTCTACATCCCCAGCATGTGGTGGCACCAGGTGGAGGCGCTGGACGCGTTCAACGTGCTGATCAACTACTGGTGGCGGCAGTCGCCGGCCCACATGGATCCACCGGTCTTCGCGCTGATGCTAGCGCTGCTGTCGCTGCGCGACCTGCCGACGCCGCAACGCCGCGCCTGGCAGGGGATCTTCGACCATTACGTGTTCAATGCCGACGGCCAGACCTCGGCCCACATCCCCGCGCATGCCCGCCATGCGCTGGCCCCGATCACCGCCGAGGGCGCCGGCCATCTGCGCGCCCACCTGATCCAGCGGCTCCGGCAGCGTTGAGCGACGCGTCCTTGCGGACGCCCGCATCGTCGCGCCGGAAGCCGCCCGACCCACGACATGGAGGAGACGCCATGAGCTTCACGCCCCCCGCCCCGTCCGTTCCCCGCTCGCCGGTGCGACGCGTCGTCATCGCCGGCGGCGGCACGGCCGGCTGGATGATGGCCGCCTGCATCGCCAAGCACCTGGGCAAGCAGCTGGACATCCGCCTGGTCGAGTCCGACGAGATCGGCACCGTCGGCGTCGGCGAGGCGACGATCCCGACGATGCTGACCTTCCACCAGTTGCTCGGACTGGACGAGCGGGAGTTCATGGCCGCGACGCAGGCCACCATCAAGCTGGGCATCCAGTTCGAGGGCTGGCGCGACCCCGACGCGCGCTACATCCACGCGTTCGGCAGCACCGGCATCGACCACTGGACCGCCGGCTTCCAGCACTTCTGGATGAAGGGCCGCGAGCGCGGCATGGCGTCGGACTACGGCGACTACTGCCTGGAACTGCGCGCGGCGCAGCAGCACCGCTTCGCGCATCTGCCGGGCGACGGCATCAACTACGCGTTCCACCTGGACGCATCGCTGTACGGAGCCTTCCTGCGCCGCTTCAGCGACGGCTTCGGCGTGCGCCGCATCGAGGGCCGTATCGCCGAGGTGCTGCTGCGGCCCGATGGCGACCTGCGCGCGCTGAAGCTGCAGGATGGGTCCGAGGTCGAAGGGGATCTCTTCATCGACTGCACCGGCATGCGCTCGGTGCTGCTGGGGCAGACGCTGGGCGTCGGCTACCAGGACTGGTCGCACTGGCTGCCCTGCGACAGCGCGATCGCGCTGCAGACCGCGTCGGTGCGGGACGCGGTGCCCTACACGCGCGCGATCGCGCATCCCTGGGGCTGGCAGTGGCAGATCCCGCTGCAGCACCGCGTCGGCAACGGCGTGGTCTTCAGCAGCCGCTACACCGACGACGAGACCGCGCGCGCGGCGCTGCTGGGCAACATCGAGGGCGAGGTGCTGACGCCGCATCGCGTGATCCGCTTCAAGCCGGGCCAGCGCGACGTGGTGTGGCAGCGCAACTGCGTCGCCGTGGGCCTGGCCAGCGGCTTCCTGGAGCCGCTGGAGTCCACCAGCATCCACCTGATCCAGCGCAGCGCGATCCGGCTGCTGCAGATGTTCCCGAAGGACGGGATCCGGCAGTCCGACGTCGACGAGTACAACGCCCAGATGCGGCATGAGCTGGAGCACATCCGCGACTTCATCGTGCTGCATTACCACCTGCAGCAGCGGACCGATTCGCCGATGTGGCGCGACCTGCGCGAGATGTCGGTGCCGGCGTCGCTGCAGCACCGGCTGGACCTGTTCCGCGAGAGCGGCCGGGTGTTCCGCGGGCCGAATGAGCTGTTCACCGAGAACTCGTGGATCCAGGTGATGCTGGGCCAGGGCCTGATGCCCGAGCAGCATCACCCGACGGCCGACCTGATGAGCGACCGCGAGCTGGCCGGCTTCCTGGGCGGGATCAAGGCGCGCATCGACCAGACGGTGCAGCAGATGCCGGGGCATCAGCAGTACATCGCGCGTTATGCGCCGGGGACGCAGTGGCAGATGCCGCAGGTGCCGCAGGCGCCGGTGACGGTCTGAGCGCGCGGTGCGCTCCGGACGACGGATGCGCCCACGCGGGAAGCGGTCTAAGCTGCGGCCCTTGGGAGGAACCCAGGAGGACCCATGCCCGACCGCGCCGACGCCAGCTCCGATGACTTCGTCTGTGTCGCCACGCGCGACTCGCCCATCGAGGCCCACCTGCTGATGGGCGTGCTCCGGTCCGCCGCGCTCACGCCGCACCTGGCGGACGAGCACATGGTGCAGAACTACTCGCTGCTCTCGCCGGCCGTCGGCGGCGTGCGCGTGCTGGTGCCGGCCTCCCAGCTCGCCGCCGCGCGCGCGACGATCGCCGATTTCGAGGCGGGGGCGTTCCGGTTGGAGGAGTAGCCGGCGGCCCTGTTCGGCCTCACCCGAACACGGCGTACTTCGCCTGGAGCGCCCAGCGCTTGAAGTCGCTCATCCTTCCCTCGAGCATGCCGATGATGCCAAGCAGCACTGGCAAGGTGATCGTGACGTTGATGCTCATGAAAGGCTGCAGGGTGGCCAACGCCGTGTCGTAGAGCACCCGCTCGGCGGCGCCGCCGGCGTTGTTCTGCAGCATGTCCACCGTGCCACCGGTGGTGCCGCCTCCGACCGGGTTCATCGTCACGCCGCCGACGCCGATGAGCGCGTCGCGATAACGCACATGCTCAGGGACCACGGTCGCATCGAGGACATTGTTGTTGGCGGTCAGCGGCACGTTGTTGAGCTGGCGCAGGTGCTTGGCCGCTTGCGCGTTCTGGAGGGCCGGGTTCTGGCCCACCGCCTCGGCGAGCATTTCCATGGTCATCTTGAGGACCTGAGACCCGGCCGGATGCATCTCGACCGTGCCGGCCGGGCCACCTGCGGCCTGCCTGGCCTGCAGGGTGTCGCGCACCTCCCAGAGCGTCATCAGGAAGTTCTGCATCAGCTCGCCGGCGAGGTTGGCGCCCGCCGCGATGTGCAGATCGGCGATATTGGGCCCGGCCGTGTAGCCGGCCATGACGCCACCCCGGTTCTTGCTCTGGCGTGGCACGGTTGTGAGGTTGAACATCCCTTGCAGGACCGCACCGTGCGGGCCCATGCGCCCGCCAGACAGGGTGCGCGGTGCGGGTCCAACCCGATGTCGGCAGGCAGCGCCGAAAGCAGCGTCGATGGCCTGACGCTGGGACACCATGCGAGGCGACTGGTGAACCAGCGAGGTTCGCGAGGCGCCGTCCATGGCATCGCCACGATGCGCGGCGGCCGCGGGCTGGCGTTGCATCACCCTGGGCCGGGAGTCATGAGCTTTCATCGTGGGCTTCCTCCATGCTGTCGCGCAGCGTGATTGCTGGCCGATGAGGGAGGACGATAGTCAGCACGCCACGGCTTGCCTATCAGCAGAATGCTGAGGCGGCGGTTGTATCCGCCCTCACTGTTTGGCGACCCCAAACAGTGATTGTGCGAGTCGCTGGTTTATCGGCGGGCGGCGAATTTCTACAGTGAGCACATCGCAATTCGTGCTTCAAAGGAATGCCGGTCATGTTCACTCGAGATGTCGTCTCCCCGCCCGATCGTCACGCGCTCTATGAGCTGCACCGCTACTCCCCCGCCATTCGCGCCAATGGGCTGCTGTTCGTGTCCGGCCAGGTCGGCAGCCGCGCCGATGGATCGCCCGAGCCGGACCGGGACGAGCAGGTCCGACTCGCGTTCAGGAACCTCAACGCCATCCTGGCGGCGGCGGGCTGCAGCTTCCGCGACGTCATCGACGTGACCGTCTTCATGGTGGATCCCCACACCCACTTCGAGCGCGCCTGGGCCGTCGCCGCCGAGTTCTGGGGCGAGGCGCCCTATCCGACCGCCACCGCCATCGGCGTGACCTGGCTGTCCGGGTTCCAGTTCGAGATCAAGGTCATCGCGAAGCTGCCGGATGGCCCGGCGGCCTGACAGCCATGATGCTTCGATCCATCGCGCGATGTTAGTCGGGGCGCCGAATGCGGCCGCCCCGATCCGCGAGTCTCCCGGCCGCGCGAGCGAAGACGTCAGGGGCGGAGGGCATCGACTCGTTGCGCCGTGGGATGATCCCGCACCGCCGCGACCGACGGCGGCAGGTCATTCCTCACTCTCTCATCCGCCGCACCCATGCCGACTTCTCCCGAACTCCTCGATCGCCTGGTCAACAACGACGATCCGGACGCCAAGGTGTTGGCGCAGATGGTTGAACTCGGCGCGGATCTGTCCTTGCCACATGTCCCCGAATTCGCCTTCGATGCCGCCGAAGAAGCCGCCGCGATGTCGATCGCGCATGCCTTGGCCGAATTGGATTTCGATGTGCGGATCTTCGGTCCGGAAGACGATGCGCCGACCTGGCAGGTGGTCGCCGCTCGCCGCATGATTCCGGACCTGGATGCGCTCATGGCGTTGTCGGCGCAATTCGAGGCGCTCGCGAAAACCCATGGCGTGGTCTACGACGGATGGGGCGCGGAGATCGTCGACTGACGAGTCGTCGTCAATCCCCTGACGCCTCATCCCGCGTGTTCACTTCACCGTGTAGCTCTGCAGCGCCGTGTCGTAGGCGCCATTGCGGGCCGGGTCCCAGTAAGTGAAGTTGAATCGCACGACATCGCCCTGCTTCAGCCCGGTGACCGTGTAGGCATTGCCGCTGCCTTCCTTCAGCATCCGCACATTCATCTGGCCGCCGCCGTTGACCGTGTAATGCACGTCGGCCCAGGTGCCGGTCGGCTCCGTGAACTTGACCGTGGTCGCCGACGGCTGGGTGATGCCGGCCGGCGTCGGCGGCTCCTGGGTCGTCGTGCCGGACTCCCACACCACGTCATCGATCGCGAACTGGAAAGCCGAGGTCGGCAGCCGGTTGTTGTCGCCCGAGAACATGAAGATGTCGGCGATCGATTGCAGCGCGACCTTCGGTCCGATGAGCGTCGAGACGGGAACGGTCGCCGTCGCCCATTCGCCATTGCGCACCAGGCCGAATGCCGTCGTATTGGCTGGGAAGTTCACCCAGTTCTGATTGGTGTAGGTGTCGCCAATGCCGATGTTGAAGGACACGTTGGCCGGGATCTTGATCCGGAACTTCAGCTGGCCATTGCGGTAGTTGGTGAGGTCGCGGACCTGGCGGGACTGGATGCCGCCGCCGAACCACTGTCCCGGCGTGTTGTAGCTCCACGCGATCACATTGCCGCCTTCATACGGCAGCGTGTTGCCGGCCGCGGTCGACGCGCCATTCCACAGGAAGATGTCGGACGTGCTGCCGGCGACCAGCTTGTTGTTGACCACCGTGTTGTCGGTGAACACGCCGAATTTGCCGGCGACTTCCGGCACCACCTGGTTGCCCAGCTTCACCTCTCCCTTGCCGTCGAGTTCATACACCCGGATGTAGTCGACGTACATCGTGGCGGGCAGTGGCGCGTTCACCTGCGAGGGCGTCGCCGCATCGGTGAAGTTGCCCCCCACCGCCATGTTCAGCAGCAGATAGAACGGCGCCTGCAAGGCCGTCGAGTTCACCGGCAACGGCGCGTCGTACATGTCGTGTTCACCGTCGTTGTCGACGACGGTGAATCGCATCTGGCTTTCGGTCCAGTAGAAGCGGTATTTGACGAAGCGATTCGCCAATGAGGCCTGCGGCTTGTACCAGTTCTTGGTCTGCCAGGCGGTGGAGGCGGCACACGACTCATTGCCCGCCACGCAGGCGGCCTGCGACCAGGTGATCACGTTGGCGCCGACGAAATGGTCGGGCGAAGGCGCGCCCGCCGCGGCCCAGGCCGAGGCGCGATGGCCCAGCTCGGCGATGTCGATCTCGCCCTTGCGCGGCCAGACCTGCGGACTGGTTCCCAGCAGCCAGGCGGCCGGCCACAGCCCGGTGGTGACCTGCGGCGTGGCCATGCGGATCTCGATCATTCCGTACTGCACCTGCACCTTGCCGTAGGAATCGACCTTTCCGGAGGTGAACTCATTGCTGCCGATGGTCTGCCGCAGCGCGCGGATCGCCAGGGCGCGCGTGCCGGCTTCAAAGGGCACGTCGGCGATCGAGAGGTTGTTGGGGCTGTAGTACTCGAGCTCGGCATTGCCGTAGCCGCACAGGTTGATCTGGCAGCCATTGCCGTCATAGGGCGTCCAGACACTGGTGTTCAACGACGCGCCGTTGAATTCCTCGGACCACAACAGGCGGCCGATGGTCGGATTGGTGACGCCGGCAAACGCCGGCGCGGCGGCAGTCGCGCACAAGCCCAGGGCGACGGCGCGCAGCATCGGCGCGCCCATGCGGTTCGGAAATCCCATTCATGTCTCCAAGAGGTGTCGATGGTGTGCTGGAGGGCACCGATCGGCGCGATCCGGCCCGCGCTCTGCGGCGCGGGTCCAGGGTCGCGACTTCTCTCCGGCGGGACGCATCCTAGGCAATATCGGTCGATTGTGAAAGCGCTTTCACAACGAACGGGTTTTTGAATGCAACCGCCCGAAGCCTCGATCACTACGAGGCTCTGCCCATACCAAGGTTCAATGCCCAGGCAGCGATGAATTTGGTCTGATCCGTGGCACTGCCCCACTTGCCTGGAAGACCCACATGCATGCCCTCCGTCTCGCCTCGATGCTTCTCCTGGCTTCGCTCACTGCCAGCGCGCTCCCCGCCTTGGCCCAGGGCAAGCCACCGAAACCCGCCTCGCCGATCTACGGCGTGGTGCTGCCCGACGGCTATCGCCAATGGGAGATGGTGGGTGTCGCCACCGAGGACGCACCGCTCGACGAATTGCGCGCCGTGGTCGGCAATCCGATCGCGATGAAGGCCTATCGCCTGGGCCAGCTGCCGTTCCCTGACGGCGCCATGCTGGTCAAGCTGGCGTGGAAGCGGCAGCGCTCCACCGAGTTCCCCGCCGCGACGGTGCCGGGCGCGCCGACGACGGTGCAGGTGATGGTCAAGGATTCGAAGCGCTACGCCGACAGCGGCGGCTGGGGCTACGGCCGCTTCATCGACGGCAAGCCCGTCGACGCGGCCCAGCACCAGACCTGCTTCGCCTGCCACAACGCGCTCGTGAAGGCGCGCGACGATGTGTTCACGAAGCTCGCGCCCTGAGCGGCCTAGCCGTATACCGCGCGTCGCAGGTCGCGATGCAGGGCGTCGTCGAAGGGCAGCTTCTGGGCGAAGAACACCACCGCGAGCTGGTTCGCCGGGTCGATCCAGAACAGCGTCGACGCGGCACCGCCCCAGGAGAACTCACCCACCGCGCCGGGCGGCTCGTCCCTCAGCGGCGGCGCGATGCGCACGGAGCCGCCGAAGCCGAAGCCCAGCCCCGGGCTCGACAGGAAATGCCGCTGCGTGATCGCCGGGTCGAGGTGGTCGACCAGCATCAAACGCACCGTCGCCGGGCGCAGCACCCGCACGCCGTCGAGCTCGCCTTCGCCGAGCAGCATCCGGGCGAAGCGCAGGTAGTCGTCGATGGGACCGATCAGGCCGGCGCCGCCGCTGGCGAAGGTGAAGGGCTGATCGGGCTCGCGCTCCGGCTTGCCGTCGGCGGACAGTCGGTAGGTCGCGGCCATGCGGTCCTGCAGCGCGGCCGGCGCGGTCCAGTCGGTCTCCCGCAGGCCCAGTGGCTGCAGCACGTGTCGACGCACATGCGCATCGAAGGGCTCCTCCGCCAGCGCCTCCACCAGCCGGGCGAGGATGTCGGTCGAGGTGCCGTAGTGCCAGGCCGTGCCCGGCTCATGCCGCAGCGGCAGCGCGGCCAC
>NZ_VOSR01000122.1:0-3152 GCF_007997345.1 Mitsuaria sp. TWR114 | reverse complement strand
CGCGTGCGGCGCTGGGGAGGGGGAAACCGGGCCGACCGAGGCCAGGTGCATCACGTCCTGCTGGCTGCTGCCGCGCGTGTCCAGCACGCCGGCGATGCGGCCCTGGCGGAACACCGCGATGCGGTCGGTCAGCCCGAAGATCTCGGGCAGGTCGGAACTGATGAGCACAACGCCGACGCCCTGGGCCGCGAGCTGGTCCATCAGCGCATAGATGGCGTACTTGGCGCCCACGTCGATGCCGCGCGTGGGCTCGTCGAAGACGATCACCCGCGCCTGGCGGAACAGCCACTTGGCGATGACCACCTTCTGCTGGTTGCCGCCGGAGAGCAGCCGCGCGATCTGGTCCGGCGAGGGCGTGCGGATCTGCAGCTGCCGGATGAAGCGCTCGGCGGTCTCCCGCTCGCGCGCCGCGTCGATGAGGCCGGGCCCGCGAGTCAGCGCGCCCAGGTTGGCCATCGTGATGTTGTGGGCCACGCTCATCGCCACCGCCAGCCCGTGGGCCTTGCGGTCCTCGGAGACATAGGCGATGCCGGCCTCGATCGCGTCGCGCGGGCAGCGGATGTCCAGCGCTTGTCCGCCGAGCTCGATCTCGCCGCCGTCCAGCGGGTCGGCCCCGAAGAGCGCGCGGGCGGTCTCGGTGCGACCAGCGCCGACCAGGCCCGCGAAACCCAGGATCTCGCCGCGCCGCAGCTCGAAGTCCAGCGGCCCGAAGACGCCGTGGCGCCGCAGGCCGCGCACGCGCAGCAGCACCTCGTCGACCGGCTGCCGCGTGGCCGGCGGGAACTGCTGGTGGAGCTCGCGGCCCACCATCAGGCTGACGATCTCGTCGATCGAGGTCTCGTGCCAGTGGCGGGTCGCGATGTACCGGCCGTCGCGCAGCACGGTGACGCGGTCGGCGATGCGCTCGAGTTCATCGAGCCGGTGCGAGATGTAGAGGATGCCCACGCCCTCGCGCCGCAGCTCGCGCACGACCTGCAGCAGCCGCGCCGCGTCGGCTCGCCCAGCCGAGGACGTCGGCTCGTCCATGATCAGCAGCCGCGCCTGGAGCGACAGCGCCTTGGCGATCTCGACCAGCTGCCGCTGCGCGATGGGCAGCGTCGCGACCAGGGCGTCCGGATCGATGTCGGCGCCCAGCCGGGCCAGGCAGGCGCGCGCGCCGTCCCGCTGGCGCTGCCGGTCGACGAACCAGCCGCGCCGCGGCTCGCGGCCCAGCCAGATGTTCTCGGCCACCGTGAGCTGCGGCACCAGGTTGAGCTCCTGGTGGATCATCACGATGCCCAGGCGCTGCGCATGCGCAAGGCCCTCCAGGCGCACCGGCTCGCCATCGATGCGCAGCTCGCCGTCGTCGGGCGCATGCACGCCGCTGAGCACCTTCATCAGCGTGGATTTGCCGGCGCCGTTCTCGCCGCAGATCGCATGGACCTCGCCACGATGGACCTCCAGCGCGACATCGGCGAGCGCGACGACGTTGTCGAAACGCTTGCACACGCCGCGCATGCCCAGCAGCGCGGGGAGGGCGGACGTGTCGTGCAGCGCGTTCATCGGCGCATGCCTCGCATCGCGTGTGGCCGGGCGGCGCCTCTCATGGCGTCGCCTTCGCCGCGCCGCGCTCGAGCGAGACCCGCCCGATGAGGCCCGAGGGCTGGCCCGGCTGCGCGCGCACCAGCACGGTCATCGTGCGCCAGCCCGGTCCCTGGGCCAGCGGCAGGCGCAAGGGGCCGGGCGCTGGCGAGGTCTTCTCGCCGATCTTTACGCCGTCGACCCAGACTTCGGCCTGCCCTGCGATCTCCTGGAACAGCAGCTGGCCCTGGCCGTCGTTGCGGTCGGCGCGCAGGCGCAGCGAAGCGCGGTAGGCGCGCCAGGGCGCGGCCTCCGCTACCTGCCGGATCGGTGGCTCGCCCCAGCCCCAGCTGTTCATGTCGTTCTCCGCCAGCACCTGGTTGGGATCAGGACGCGTGGCCTGGGGCGGCGAAATGCGCCAGCCACCGACGCGGCTGATCGCCTCCGCGGCCGGCGCCGACGGGACCCGCGCCGGGCGCACGTCCAGCACCAGCTCGGCGGCCGCCAGCCCGTCCGCCGTCGCGCGCAGCCGCAGCGGTCCCTGGCCGTCACGGTCGGTCTGGAGGATCGCCTGCGCCAGGCCGTTGAAGAGCGAGCGCTCCGGCGCCTTGGACGCTTCATGCGAATTGGGATCGCCATTGCCGACGCCGATCAGGCGGCCGGCGCCGGTGGTCTCGAAGCGCACCATCAGGTTGGCGGTCGGCACCGCGCGACCCTGCGCATCGACCGCGCTGACGGTCACCGCCACCGCATCGCGGCCGTCGCCGGCCAGGCGCAGCTGATGCCGGTGCGCATCGCCGACCCCAATGCCTATGCCTACTGGAGCACCGTCGCGCAAGGCCTGAGCTGGGCGGCGGACCAGGGCGCCCGCGTGGCCAACATCAGCTACAGCGGCGTGGCGGGCAGCGTCTCGGTGCAGAGCTCGGCCGACTACCTGCGCAGCAAGGGCGGGCTGGTCGTGGTCGCGGCGGGCAACAACGGCATCGACGAGGGCATCACGCCCACGGCCAGCATGATCCCGGTCTCCGCCACCAACGAGACCGATGCCAGGACCAGCTGGTCCAGCTACGGCAACTTCGTCGCGCTGGCCGCGCCCGGGCAGAACATCTGGACCACCCAGCGCGGCGGCAGCTATGGCGCCTGGTGGGGGACCTCGCTGGCCAGCCCGGTCGTGGCCGGCACCGTCGCGCTGCTGATGTCGGCCCGGCCGACGCTCAGCGGCAGCGCGATCCAGAACGCGCTGTTCACCACCGCCGTGGATCTCGGCACCGCCGGGCGGGATCCGTATTTCGGCTGGGGCCGCATCAATGCGGGCGCGGCGATGCAGGCGGTGCTGGCCGCGCCGGCGCCCGATACCCAGCCGCCCGCCGTCTCGGTCAGCGCGCCGCTCAACGGCGCGACGGTCAACGGGCTGGTCGCGGTCGATGTCGGCGCCTCCGACAACCAGGGCATCGCCCGCGTGGACCTGCGGGTCAACGGCAGCGTCGTCGCCTCGGACACCTCGGCACCCTATGGCTTCAGCTGGGACTCGACCCGGGTCGCCAACGGCGCGGTGACGCTCACCGCCACCGCGGTCGACGCGGCCGGCAATG
>NZ_VOSR01000121.1:0-3453 GCF_007997345.1 Mitsuaria sp. TWR114 | reverse complement strand
GCTGTCCGAGCGCCGCGGCGGCTCCATGCCGCTGCGCCAGCTGCTGGACCGTTTCCCGGTCGAGCGCATCGAGCATCGCTACGCCTCGGCCGCCGACATCGCGCAGAGCATCTCCGACGCGCTGGATACGCCCGGCCTGGTGGTGCGCTACCGCGACCGCGGCGTGTTCATCGTGGGCGGCCGCGCCGCGCATCCCGACCGGGTGCGCGACGCCTCCACGCGCGTGCCGCGACCTGGCGCCGCTGGTGCGCGGCATCGAAGTGGCCGTCGCCCCCGCGCCGGTCCCCGAGAGCGTGCCGGTGGGGGCGATGCTCGCCACCGACGGCCTGCAGTACGTGCAGACGCGCGATGGCGCCAAGCACCTCTCCCTGATCCCGGAGTCCATCGGCGAGCTGAGCGATCCGCCGACGCCGCCGGCCCGTTGATCCCTTCCGGACTTCCACCCGACCCTCCCCTTTTCACGGAGCAACTTCGACCATGAACGAGCAACTCGAGCAAACCGTCTTCGGCGACCTGGCCAACCTGGAGAAGTCGCTGGCCGAGGACGCCACCGGCGACCGCGCGCGCGCCATGCTGTCCTACTTCGCCGACGTGGCCAAGAGCAGCGAAGGCCTGCTGCAGACCGCCGCCGCCGCCGAGCGCCAGCTGATCTCCCAGCTGATCGAGGCCTTCCACGCCGCGCAGCGCATCGTGCGCCACATCTGGGAGACGCTGCACAACGCGTCGCTCGCCGTCTGACCCGCGGAGGCCCTCCATGCAACACACCCAAGCCAGCAGCGGCGGCGCGCCGGGCGCGCAGTACCCCGAGGTCTACCGCAACCTGATGGCCATCGGACTGCTGGGCGCGATCTATCGCGCCAGCGAGGACGCGGCCATCGTGCACGAGGCCGTCGAGATGACCCTCGAAGACCCGACCATGTACGTCATGCACCGCGCCATCGCGGTCGCGATGGGCGGCGACGCGGCCTATGCCAAGACCTCGCTGGGCCGCCGCATCGAGCAGCAGCCCGACGACGACAACTCCAAGGTGGCGCTGGGCGTCTCGATGATGCTCAGCGGCGACCCCGAGTGGAAGCACTGGCTCAACAACGTGCTGGCCACCAGCACCGACCAGCAGGCCCGCGAAGCCGCCAACGGCGTCCTCGCCTACCTGGCCAGCCTCCGGACCTCCCACTGATTTCCCCGGGAGCGCTGTCCCGGCTCCCTTCTCGAGCAGGCCGCACCTCGCGGCGCACCCCAACGCGGACCTTCCGCATTTCCTCAGGAGCAGACGATGTCAATTCCCAGCACCAGCAGCAGCACCGGCGCGAGCATGGGCAACTCCATGAACATGTTCCAGTCCGGCGCCGCCGGGCTGAGCGCGCAGGGCACCCAGGCCGCCGGCCAGGACGGCTCGGCCATGATGGACCAGATCCAGCAGACGGCTGCGATGCAGATGCAGTTCCAGACGCAGATGGGGATCATCCAGATGATCGTGAAGATGAATGAAGCGCTGGCCAAGCTCTTCAAGGCCATCGGCGAAGCGATCAAGGGTCTCGCGTAAGCACCACCACACCCCTCGCACCCCTTCTCATCCCTCCGAATCCGTTCTCGATTCATTCCTCATTCCCACGGGAGATCTTCATGAGCGTCAATTCCACGCAGCAAACCCAGGTCAACAGCTACAACATGCGCCTCGGCCTGGGCAGCACCGCTTCCTCCGCTGTGTCCAGCCCGCTGGGCAACGTGCCCCTGTCGCTGGACCCGACCCGGCTGGGCAACGTCCTGAGCTCGATCGGCGACGTGCTGGCCGCCGTCTCGCCGCTGCTGATGGCGGGCATGCAGCGCATGCCGATGCTGCCGACCCTGCCGGCCAACGCCTTCGGCGCCTACCCCTTCGCCCAGCTGCCGATGCCCGGCCTGCAGCGCTTGCCGCAGTCCTACGTGCCGGCCATGGGCAACCCCATGATCGGCAATCCCATGATGGGCAACCCGATGATGGGCAACCCGCTCATGGGCAATCCGCTGATGGGCAACCCGGCCCTGGGCCTGCCGATGACCACGCCCTTCGCCCCGGCGATGAACCCGACGCAGGCCAATGCGTTCAGCGCGCTGCAGCAGGTGCTGCAGATGTTCAGCGGCAGCGGTGCCGTGCCCCAGGGCGGCCTGCCCCCGGGCGGCGTCTACAACGGCGCCGGCCTGCCCAACGCCAACCTGCCGAACGCGCCGCAGACCAACGCCTACGGCAGCGCGCCCAACGTGCCGACCACGGCCGCGCCGACCGGCGAAGTCAAGTTCGACGCCGCCGGCAACGTGCAGATGGACAAGGACCGCGCGACCCGCGAGATCGCCCGCAACTTCGACCAGCTGACCGCCGGCAAGGACAACTTCATCACCAAGGATGACCTGAAGGCGATCGCCAACGGCGAGATGCAGCGCTTCCAGGTCTCGGCGAACTACACGCCGGAGCTGCGCGCCGCCGCCAAGTACCTGCTCGACCATCCGGACGACTTCAAGTCGCTGGAGACGGCCGACTCCAAGGCCCAAGGCTTCAAGGGCCACGCCGACGGCAAGATCGGCAAGGGCGACACCACCGCCGCGATGCAGCAGGTCAGCTTCAGCGTGGGCGAGAAGGAAGCGCTGCAGACGCTGGCCAAGTACGGCAACAGCTTCTTCACCTCGGGCGACAAGATGGTCAGCAAGTCCGACCTGGACGCCATCGTGAAGACCGGCAAGATGCCCGACGGCACCGCCGCGCCGCAGGACATGAAGGACGCCGCCAAGCTGATCCTCAGCCAGCCGGAACTCTTCGACAAGATGGACAACGCCTTCAAGGTGCGCGTCAAGCATCGCGGCGACCAGCGCGGCGACGGCCTGGTCAGCGCCGACGACCTGCGTGAAGTGCTCAAGGGCGCCGACACCCAGCCCGGCCCGAGCGGCCTGAAGGGCGAGATCTTCGGCAACGTGCGCGCCGATTCGCTTGCCGGCCTGCTGCTGCGCGGTCTGAATGACAACGTGCCGCAACCGTCGCAAGCCTTCAAGGACAACGTCGCGACGACCTTCCAGAACGTGCCGACCTCGGTCCGCCTGTACTGATCGGAACGCTCGCACCAACCGCTTGAAAGGACTCACACCATGAGCTTCTCGATCCCCCCGACCTCCTCGGTCCCGTCGTACGCGGCGCCCCAGTCGCCGCTGGGCTCGGCCCTGTCCAGCACGATGGACATCGCCTCCACGCTGATGCAGTTCAGCACCGGCCTGCTGCAGAACCTGCTGCAGGCGCAGCAGAGCCAGTTCGGCGGCGGCCTGCCCGGCTCGGGCATCCCCGGACTCGGCACGCCGGGTCTTGGCACACCGGGTCTGGGCACGCCCGGACTGGGTGGCCCGCAAGGCGCCGGCCAGGGCCTGCAAGGCATCCTGCAGAGCGTGGTCCAGCTGCTGCAGGCGCTGACCCCGCTGCTGCAGGCGCTGGGC
>NZ_VOSR01000120.1:0-11781 GCF_007997345.1 Mitsuaria sp. TWR114 | reverse complement strand
GCTGATCGCCGGCGGCATCGGCATCACGCCGATCAAGGCGATGGCGCATGCGCTCGTCGCGAGAGGCGCGGCTTTCGAGCTGCACTACGCGGTGCGCTCGCGGGCTCAGGCACCGTTCCTGGGTGAGCTGGTCGACGCCTTCGGCGAGCGCGTGAAGGTCCACGCGAAGGACGAAGGGCAGCGCCTCGACGTCCAGGCGCTGATGCTCGGCCTGGGCGAGACCGATCATGTCTACGTCTGCGGACCTTGGCGCCTGATCGACGCGGTGTCGGCGGCCGCGCGGGAGGCCGCCGTGAGCGCCGCGCGCGTTCACGCCGAGAAGTTCAGCACCGACCGCGCCAAGCCCGGCGACCGCGAGTTCGTCGTCCACCTGGTCCGCAGCGGCAAGGACCTGCTCGTGCCGAAGGACCGCTCCATCCTCGAGGTCGCCGAAGCGCAGGGCGTGCGAGTGCCGGCCTCATGCCGCATCGGCAACTGCGGCACCTGCGCCACGCGCGTGGTCGCCGGCACGCCCGCGCATCGCGACGACGTGCTCACCGACGCGCAGAAATCGGATCAGCGGTTGATGTGCGTCTGCGTCTCGAGAGCGGACGGCGATGAATTGACGCTCGAGCTCTGAGCGATGTTCACGGCTACAGTGCGCTCGTCCCACGACCTCGCCGGCCGCCGCGCGCGCAGGAGCACCTCGATGAACGCATCCCGATGGGCGGTTCCCGCCTCCTACTTCAGCATGGTGCTGGGCCTGACCGGCCTGGGCAACGGCTGGCGCGTGGCCTCGCGCCTGTGGGGCTTCCCCACCTGGATCGGCGAGTCGGTCATGGCGGTCGCGGTGACGGTGTGGGCGGTGCTGCTGGTCCGATTCGCGATCAAGTGGATCGCCGCGCGCGAGGAGGCCCTGGCCGAGGCCGCCCATCCCATCCTCTGCTGCTTCATCGCACTCGTGCCGGTGGCCACCATGCTCGCCGGCATCGGCGTGCTGCCGCATGCGCACGGCGTGGGGACGGCGCTGGTCCTGCTCGGCGCGGCGGCCTCGCTGCTCTTCGGCCTGTGGCGCCACGGCGGCCAGTGGCGCGGCGGACGCGACCCGAAGACGACGACGCCCGTGCTCTACCTGCCCACGGTCGGCGCCAACCTGGTGTCCGCGATCGCGCTATCGGCGCTCGGCTGGCCGAGCTGGGGGCAGCTGTTCTTCGGTGCCGGCGTGCTGGCCTGGATCGTCCAAGAGTCCATCATCCTGGGCCGCCTGCTGACCGTCGATCCCTTGCCGCCGGCGCTGCGCCCGACGGTGGGCATCCAGATGGCGCCGCCGGCGGTCGCGCTGCTGGCCTACGCGGCCGTCACCGTCGGCCCGCCGGACCTCATCGCCCGCATGCTGCTGGGCTACGCGATCGTGCAGGCGCTGATGGTGCTGCGGCTGATGCCGTGGATCCGCCAGCCGTTCACGCTGTCGTACTGGGGATTCACCTTCGGCGCGACCGCGATCTCCACCGGCACCATGCGCTTCGCCGAGCGCGGCCACGACCCGGTCTTCACCACGCTCGCGCCGGTGCTCTTCACCATGAGCAACCTGGTCATCGCCGGGCTGTCGATCGCTTCGGTGGTGTGGGCGCTGCGGCCGAAGCCGGCGTCCGCCAGCGCGCCCGCGCCGGTGGCGCCGGCGGCCAGTTGATTCGGGGTGAGCCAGCAGCGCGCCGCGGCGCGTCCTGACGCCGCGGTGGACCGCGGTGTCGCGCTCAGTCGAGCTTCCAGCGCAGCGCCTCACCGCCACGCAGCGGCTTGAGCTGCGCGGCTTCGCCGAAGGGGACGGACTCGGGCAGCGTCCATTCGGTCTTGCGCAGCGTGACCTGCGTCGTGTTGCGCGGCAGGCCGTAGAAGTCGGCGCCGTGGAAACTGGCGAAGGCCTCGAGCTTGTCGAGCGCGCCCGCGGCCTCGAAGGCCTCGGCATAGAGCTCGAGCGCGGACAGCGCGGTGAAGCAGCCGGCGCCGCACACCGAGTTCTCCTTCATCACCGACGCATGCGGCGCACTGTCGGTGCCGAGGAAGAACTTCGGGCTGCCGGAAGTGGCGGCCTGTATCAGCGCCAGGCGATGCTCCTCGCGCTTGAGCACCGGCAGGCAGTAGTAATGCGGTCGCAGCCCGCCCATGAAGATCGCGTTGCGGTTGTAGAGCAGGTGCTGCGGCGTCACCGTCGCGCCGGTGAAGCGGTCCGCCGCGGTCACGTACTGCGCGGCTTCCTTGGTCGTGATGTGCTCGAAGACCACCTTCAGCTCGGGGAAGTCCTTGCGCAGCGGCGTCATCACGCGGTCGATGAAGAAGGCCTCGCGGTCGAAGACATCGACGTCGCCATCGGTGACCTCGCCATGCACCAGCAGCAGCAGGCCCGCCTTCTGCATCGCCTCGAGCGTGGCGTAGGTCTTGCGGATGTCGGTGACGCCGGCATCGCTGTTGGTCGTGGCGCCGGCCGGATAGAGCTTGAGCGCGACCACGCCGGCCGCCTTCGCGGCGGCGATCTCCTCGGGGCGCGTGCGGTCGGTCAGGTAGAGCGTCATCAGCGGCTCGAAGTCCACGCCGGCGAGCACGGCGGCGAGGATGCGCTCGCGGTAGGCCCGCGCCTGCTCGGCCGTCGTGATCGGCGGCTTCAGGTTGGGCATCGCGATCGCGCGCGCGAACTGGCGCGCGGTGTACGGAACGACGCTCTGCAGCGCGGCACCGTCGCGCAGGTGCACGTGCCAGTCGTCGGGACGGGTCAGGACTAGGGTTTCGCTCATGGGGCGGGATTGTCGCACCCCACCTCACGGCGCACTGGCCGGCGTCATCGGCGCGGGCACGGTGTACATCGCGAGCGCCTTCTGCGCCGGGGCTGCGGCGGACATGGCCCGGATCACGGGATGGAGCTGCAGGGCTCCCATGCCCGCCAGCAGGGCGAGGACGCCCATGATGACGTTGATCGAGGTCTTGATCCCTCCAATCTCTCCCTTCAGCCCCTTGATCTCGCCTTTCAGCTCACCGACCTCCGCCCGCATTTCGCTGCGCACGGCGCAGATCTCCACCGTCAGCGCCGAGAAGCGGCTTTCCATCTGCACCCGCATCGCCGAAAGCTCCGTGCGCATCTCGCTGCGCATGCCGGCGATGTCGGCACGGATCGTCTGAAGCAATGCATCGTTCTTCGCGTCGTACTCCACGCGCCGGACGTACTCCTCCTTCGGCCAGCGCTGGGCCCTCTTCGCCTGGGAGCCCGGCGATGAATGGCTGAAATGGCTGCGATGCTGTGCGCCCATCCGGTGACCTCCTGACGACTCGTGGATCGACGCACGGCCTGACCCCACGGGCGGATTCCCGCACGGATCACCTCGCGCCTCGTGCGACTCGCCACACACGGGCCGAATCGCGATGGGACCGATTGTTCGCAGCCCCTCGCCGGCCGTCACTGACCTCGACCAGGAGTCTTTTGGACATCCATGCCGTGGACGAGTGAGCACCGCACAGGCGTCGTGGACAGCCGGAATGAAGAAGGCCCGCACCTTGCGGGGCGGGCCTTCGAGGCCGTGCGGGGGACGCCCTCGGGCGCCCGCGATCAGTGCTGCAGGATCTTCGCCAGGAAGTCCTTGGCACGCGGCGAGCGCTGGTCCGGATTGCCGAAGAACTCGTCGCGGGTGCAGTCCTCGACGATCTTGCCGGCGTCCATGAAGATCACCCGATGGCTGACCTTCTTGGCGAAGCCCATCTCGTGCGTCACGCACATCATGGTCATGCCCTCGTTGGCCAGCTGGACCATCACGTCCAGCACCTCGCCCACCATCTCGGGGTCCAGCGCCGAAGTCGGCTCGTCGAACAGCATCACGATCGGGTCCATCGACAGCGCCCGGGCGATCGCCACGCGCTGCTGCTGGCCGCCCGAAAGCTGACCCGGGAACTTGTCCTTGTGGGCCATCAGGCCCACGCGCTCCAGCATCTTCAGGCCACGGGTCTTGGCGTCGGCCATGTTGCGGCCCAGCACCTTCACCTGCGCCAGCGTCAGGTTCTCCGTCACCGACAGGTGGGGGAACAGCTCGAAGTGCTGGAACACCATGCCCACGCGCGAACGCAGCTTGGGCAGGTTGGTCTTGGGCGCCGTCAGGCTGGTGCCGTCGACGACGATGTCGCCCGCCTGGATCGGCTCCAGCGCGTTGACCGTCTTGATCAGCGTGGACTTGCCCGACCCCGACGGGCCGCACACCACCACCACTTCCCCCTTCTGGATGGTCGTGGAGCAATCGGTCAGCACCTGGAACGGGCCGTACCACTTGGAGACGTTCTTGATTTCAATCATGGGGCGGACCTCAGCGGATGATGGCGATCTTCTTCTGCAGCCGGCGGACCAGCATGGACAGGCTGAAGCAGATCACGAAGTAGACGACGGCCGCGACCAGGTAGGTCTCCATCGGCCGGTTGAAGTTCTTGCCGGCGACCTCGAAACCCTTGAGCAGGTCGTAGGCACCGATCGCGTAGACCAGCGACGTGTCCTGGAACAGCACGATGGTCTGCGTCAGCAGCACCGGGAGCATGTTGCGGAAAGCCTGCGGCAGCACCACCAGGCCCATGGTCTGCTTGTAGTTCATGCCCAGCGCGTAACCCGCGAAGACCTGGCCCTTGGGCACCGACTGGATGCCCGCGCGCATGATCTCGGAGTAGTAGGTCGCCTCGAACAGCGTGAAGGTGATCAGCGCCGTCTTCTCCGCGCCCAGCGGCCCCGCGATGTAGGGGATCAGCAGGAAGAACCACAGGATCACCATCACCAGCGGGATCGAGCGCAGCGTGTCGACGTAGATCGCCGCCGGCCGCTCCAGCCACCATTTGCCCGAGAGCCGCATCAGCGCCAGGATCGTGCCCAGCACGATGCCGCCGATCATGGCCGAGAAGGTCAGCTGGATCGAGAACCACAGCCCCTTGGCGACGAAGGAGGACAGGACCTCCCAGGTCAGGAACGAAAAGTCGAGTTGCGTCATGTCACTTCGCCCCCAGGATGCCGGGCACGCGCACGTACCACTCGATCACCTTGGCCAGGCGGTTGATCGCATAGGCCGAGATGAAGTACAGCAGCGTCACGGGCAGGAAGATCTGCACGAAGCTCGACTGCTCGGAGGCCTGCAGCGCGAACTGCGCCAGGTCGGGGATGCTCACCGCGAAGGCCACCGCCGAGTTCTTGACGATGTTCATGCTCTCGCTGGTCAGCGGCGGAATGACGATGCGGAAGGCCATCGGCAGCAGCACATGGCGATAGGTCTGCGGCAGCGTCAGACCCAGCGCCTGGCCGGCGTAGCGCTGGCCCTTGGGCAGCGTCAGGATGCCGGCCTTGACCTGCTCCGAGATCCGCGCCGAGGTGAACAGGCCGATCGCGATCACGACGAGCACGCTGGGCGGCAGGTCCAGGATCGGGAACAGGCGCGGGATCACGTGATACCAGATGAAGAGCTGGACGATCAGCGGGATGTTCCGGAACAGCTCCGTCCATGCCTCGCCGAACATCGCCAGCTTCCTGTTGGGCACCGTGCGCAGGATGCCGATCAGCGATCCGGCCACCAGCGCGACCAGCAGGCCCAGGACCGAGACGAACATCGTCCAGCCCCAGCCGTGGATCATCGCGTCCAGGTAAGTCTCATAACCGGGGGCGCCGAAACACTTCGGCGCGACCTCCTCGGTCACCATGTCTGTGCAGTACAACTGCCAATCCCAGCTCGCCATGGCGTGCTCCATCCATCAATGCGAAGGGCCGCCCGCATGCGCTGCCGCGGCCCTTCCAGTCTCCGGTCACCCCCTTGCGACAAGGCGCCCCGCGGGGCGCCTTGCGCTCAGGGAACCGTGCTTACTTCTTGGCGTATTCCTCGACCGGCTTGTCGTTCGGGTTCGCCCAGGCGTCCTTGGTCGCCGCCGTCGCCGGCAGGCCCACCTTGGTGTTGGTCGGGGGGATCGGCTGCATGAACCACTTGTCGTACAGCTTGGCGATCTCGCCGGACTTCATCAAGCCCTTGATGCTGTCGTCCACCGCCTTCTTGAAGGCCGGATCGTCCTTGCGGATCATGATGGCGATCGGCTCGACCGACAGCACTTCGCCGACGATCTTGAAGGCCGCCGGATTGCGCGACTTGGCGATGTTGCCGGCCAGGATCTGGCCGTCCATCACGAAGGCGTCGGCGCGGCCCGACTCCAGCAGCAGGAAGCTGTCGGCGTGGTCCTTGCCCAGCACTTCCTTGAAGTCCACGCCGTTGGCGCGCTCGTGCTTGCGCAGCAGCTGGACGGAGGTGGTGCCGGTGGTGGTCGCGACGGTCTTGCCGTTGAGCTGCGCGATCGAGGTGATGCCCGAATCGGCCTTCACCGCGATGCGCACTTCCTCGACGTAGGTCGTGACGGCGAAGGCCACGTCCTTGGCGCGGGTCATGTTGTTGGTGGTGGAGCCGCACTCGATGTCCACGGTGCCGTTCTGCACCAGCGGCACGCGGTTCTGCGAGGTCACCGGCAGGTACTTGATGTCCAGCTTGGACAGGCCCAGGTGCTTCTGCACGTCGGCCAGCACGCGCTGGCAGACCTCGACGTGGTAGCCCACGTACTTGCCGTCGCCGAGCGTGTACGACAGCGCGCCCGAGGACTCGCGCACGCCCATGGTCACGCTGCCTGTGTCCTTGATCTTCTTCAGCGTGTCGGCTTGCGCCACGCCGACCAACGCCGCGCCAAGGGCCAGGACTAGCAATGCCTTCTTCATAGTTGCTCCTGCTTGTTCGGATTCAAAAGCGGATTCGAGGGAGGCTCGACCGGTGAGCCGCCCAACCGGCAGAGCAGACCATGAGCGGCTGCTTTGCTGGGTAGGGAGTATCACGCATCTCGAGGTGTTGCACGGCTTACATATGCAGGTTTCATGCCTGCCCGGCGGCGGCGTGGGTCAGGAAATTCCAGAGCGCCTGCGCGACCGGTTTCACGCGGCGCGCCGAGCCCTGGCGCTCGCGGTACATCCGCAGTTCCATGTTCAGTTCGTACTGGCCCGGCTCGGCCGCTCGCACCAGGCGGCGCGCCTTCACTTCCTTCTTCACCGAGCTCGCCGGGAGGAAGGCCAGGCCGTGGCCCTCCAGCGCCATGGCCTTGAGGCTCTCGGCCATGTCGGTCTCGAAGACCGATTCCAGGTTGAGCGGCTGCGCGGCGTCCTTGACGATCAGCTCCACCAATCGCCCGAGGTAGGCGCCGGACGCGTAGCTGAGGAAGGGGATCTTCTGGCCCGGGTGTCCGGAAATCCGGAACATCGGCGCGCCGCCTGTGTCAGCTTTCGCATAGGCGGCCAGGGTCTCGTGGCCGAGCGAGACCGATTCGTAGCGCTCGGGATCGAGCTGCAGCGGCTGGCTGGGGTGGTGGTAGACGACCAGCAGGTCGCAGTTGCCTTCGCTCAGCTGCAGCGTCGCGTCGTGGACGTTGAGCGCGTTGAGCCGGCATTTCACCTCGCCGAAGCGCTGGCGCAGCTCCATCAGCCAGTGCGGGAAGAAGCTGAAGGACAGCGAGTGCGGCACGGCGAACTCGATCATGTCCTGCCCCGCCGACTGGTGGCTGCGCAGCATGTTGCGCGTGGCCTGCAGGTTGCCGAGCAGGTCCACCGCCTGGCCCAGCAGGGTTTCGCCGGCCGCGGTCAAACGCGTCGGATAGGACGAACGGTCGACCAGATCGACGCCCGCCCACGCCTCCAGCGCCTGGATGCGGCGCGAGAACGCCGGCTGCGTGACATGCCGCAGCTGGGCCGAGCGGGAGAAGCTGCGCGTCTCCGCCAGGCTCACGAAGTCTTCAAGCCATTTGGTTTCCACGGCGCGGGAGTTTAGCCGTGAGGGGCCGCCGACGCCGCCACCGCGTCCTGCCCATCCTGCTGCAGGGCCCACATCTGCGCGTAGCGGCCGCGCCGCGCCAGCAGCGACGCATGGGTGCCGCGCTCGACGATGACGCCCTGCTCCATCACCAGGATCTCGTGGGCATCGACCACCGTCGAGAGCCGGTGCGCGATGACCAGCACCGTCTTGTCGCGCGCGGCAGCCTCGAGCTCGGCCTGGATGGCGCGCTCGTTGCGCGAGTCCAGCGCCGAGGTCGCCTCGTCGAAGATCAGGATCGGCGGATCCTTGAGCAGCGTGCGCGCGATGGCCACGCGCTGCTTCTCGCCGCCGGACAGCTTGAGCCCGCGCTCGCCCACCATGGTCTGGTAGCCCTGCGGCAGCGCCTGGATGAACGCGTGGATGTGCGCGGCCTTGGCCGCGGCCTCGATCTCTTCGGTCGTCGCCTCGGGGCGGCCGTAGGCGATGTTGTAGGCGATGGTGTCGTTGAACAGCACCGTGTCCTGCGGCACGATGCCGATCGCCCGGCGCAGGCTGTGCTGCGTGACCTCGGCGATCGACTGGCCGTCGATCGCGATGCGGCCTGACTGCGCGTCGTAGAAGCGGTAGAGCAGCCGCGCCAGGGTGCTCTTGCCCGAGCCGCTCGGGCCGACCACGGCGACCTTCCTTCCCGCCGGGATCTCCAGGCTGACGCCCTTGAGGATGGGCCGCTGCGGCTCGTAGGCGAAGTGCACGTCCTCGAAGCGCACCGACGCGCCGGCCACCCGCAGCGGCTGGGCGCCGGGGGCGTCCGCGACCTCGCGCTCCCGGGCCAGCAGGCCGAACATCTTGTCCAGGTCGGTCAGGCTCTGCTTGATCTCGCGGTAGATCACGCCCAGGAAGTTCAGCGGGATGTAGAGCTGGATCATGAACGCGTTGATCATGACCAGGTCGCCCAGGCTCATCTGCCCGGCGACGACGCCCTGCGTCGCGCGCCACAGCATCGCCACCAGCGCCACCGCGATGATCACCTGCTGGCCGCTGTTGAGCAGCGACAGCGTCGTCTGCGACTTCAGCTGCGCGCGGCGCAGCCGCTCCAGGCTCTGGTCGTAGCGGGCGGCCTCGAAGTCCTCGTTGTTGAAGTACTTCACCGTCTCGTAGTTCAGCAGCGAGTCGATCGCCTTGCTGTGCGCGTGCGAGTCGAGTTCGTTGAGCTGGCGGCGGAACTTGGTGCGCCACTCGGTGACCACGATGGTGAAGCCGATGTAGAACACCAGCGCCGCGCCGGTGATCCAGGCGAAGAGCACGTCGAACTTCAGCGCCAGCAGGCTGAGCACCAGCACCACCTCGACCAGCGTCGGGAAGATGCTGTAGAGCGAGTACGAGATCAACGCATGCACGGCGCGCGTGCCGCGCTCGATGTCGCGGGTCATGCCGCCGGTCTGGCGCTCGAGATGGAAGCGCAGGCTCAGGTCGTGCAGGTGGCGGAAGACCTGCAGCGAGATGCTGCGCGAGGCGCCCTCGGTCGCCTTGGCGAAGATCAGCTCGCGTGCCTCGGTGAACAGCGAGGTGCACAGGCGCAGCATCCCGTAGGCCAGCAGCAACCCCACCGGCACGACCATCAGCGCCTGCGCACTGCCGGGCCGCAGGTCGAGGCTGTCCACCAGTTGCTTGAGCAGCACCGGCACGCCGACATTGGCCAGTTTGGCGCCGATCATGAAGGCCAGCGCGAGGCCGACGCGCCAGCGGTAGCGCCAGAAATAGGGCAGCAGGCGGCCGATGGTGTGCCAGTCGCCCCGGGACCCGGGCGCGGTGGAGGACGAGGGGACGGGGGTCGGCGCGGAGGTGCCGGCGAGCGTGGAGCGGCGCATGGACGAAGGGGCTGGACTGTCGTGGGGTCGGGCCTCGGGTCCGGCGCCTGCGCTGGCGGGGCCGGACATGCTGGACGACAATGCCGGCCATTGTCACCGTTTGCCGATCATGAGCGACTCCACCGCCCCCCAATGCCCCCGCGGCCCCGACCGCGCCCGCCTCGACGTCCAGCCTGCTCTCCCCGGAGACGATCGGCCCGCGTGAACTGGTGATGCGCGTGATGCCGATGCCTGCCGACGCCAATGGCAACGGCGACATCTTCGGCGGCTGGATCATGGCGCAGGTCGACCTGGCCGGGTCGGTGCTGCCGGCGCGCATCTCGCGCGGGCGGATCGCGACGGTGGCGGTCAACGAGTTCATCTTCAAGCAGCCGGTGTCGGTGGGCGACCTGCTGAGCTTCTATGCGCAGGTCACCCGCATCGGCCGCACCTCGATCACAGTGCACGTCGAGGTCTTCGCCGAGCGCAACCCCGCCAATCCGCATGTGGTCAAGGTGACCGAGGCCAACCTCACCTACGTCGCGATCGACCGCGAGGGCAAGTCGCGGGTGATCGGCGAGGCCTAGGCGGCCGCGGCGAGCCTACCCACGAGGGCCTGTGCGAATGGGCGTCCAGCCACCAGGGTTTGTACGTAGATTCCGCAGCCGGCTCCGGGATGCGGGTGGGATACTGCGCCGCCTGGGTGCCGAGCCACGCCGGTGACGGCGCCAGCGGCGCCTTCAACCGGAGCCGTCCCCATGCTGTCCCCTTCCGCCTCCGCCACGCCGGTCGTCGCCGTGCCGTGGTACCGCCATCTCTACCTGCAGGTCGTCGTGGCGATCGTGATCGGCATCCTGCTCGGTCATTTCGAGCCGAAGTTCGCCGTCACCCTGCAGCCGCTGGGCGATGCCTTCATCAAGCTGGTGAAGATGATCATCGCGCCGGTGATCTTCCTGACCATCGTGACCGGCATCGCGGGCATGACGCAGCTCAGCCGCGTCGGCCGGGTGTTCGGCAAGGCGATGGCCTACTTCCTGTTCTTCTCGACGCTGGCGCTGATCGTCGGCCTGGTGGTGGCGAACGTGGTGCAGCCGGGCCACGGCATGAACGTCAACGTCGCGGACCTGGACCAGAAGGAAGTGCACCGCTACGTCGAGAAGACGCATGACCTGACGCTGGTCGGCTTCCTGATGGACGTGATCCCGAAGTCGCTGGTGGGCGCGCTGGCGGACGGCAACATCCTGCAGACGCTGTTCGTGGCGGTGCTGTTCGGCATCGCGCTGGCGCTGGTGGGCGATCGGGGCAAGCCGGTGCTGAACTTCTTCGAGGCGCTGACCGCACCGGTGTTCCGGATGGTGCACATCCTGATGAAGGCGGCGCCGATCGGCGCACTGGGCGCGATGGCGTTCACCATCGGCAAGTACGGGCTGGCCTCGCTGCTCAACCTGGGCATGCTGGTGGGCAGTTTCTACGTGACGGCGCTGCTGTTCGTGCTGGTGATCCTGGGCATCGTCGCGCGGCTGTGCGGTTTCTCGATCATCAAGCTGATCCGCTACCTGAAGGCGGAGCTGCTGCTGGTGCTGGGCACCTCGTCGTCGGAGTCGGCGCTGCCGTCGCTGATGGAGAAGATGGAGAAGGCCGGCTGCGAGAAGACGGTGGTGGGACTGGTCGTGCCGACGGGCTATTCGTTCAACCTGGACGGGACCAACATCTACATGACGCTGGCGGCGCTGTTCATCGCGCAGGCGACCAACACCGAGCTGACGCTGGGTCACCAGATCACGCTGCTGCTGGTGGCGATGCTGAGCTCCAAGGGCGCGGCGGGCGTGACCGGCGCGGGGTTCATCACGCTGGCGGCGACGCTGTCGGTGGTGCCGGAGGTGCCGGTGGCGGGCATGGCGCTGATCCTGGGCGTGGACCGCTTCATGTCGGAATGCCGCTCGCTGACCAACTTCATCGGCAATGCAGTGGCGACGATCGTGGTCTCGAAGTGGGAGCGCGCGCTGGACCACGATGCGCTGGACCTGGCGCTGTCGGGTAAGACCATCGACCCGGACGACCTGCCGATCCGCGTGGCCGGGCCGGCCGAGACGGCGTGAGCGGACTCGGTGCATGAA
>NZ_VOSR01000012.1:0-43182 GCF_007997345.1 Mitsuaria sp. TWR114 | reverse complement strand
CACCAGCGGCCAGGCCAGCGTCGCACCGGTGCCATCGCCGCATTCCATGCCCAGTTCGAGCAGCGCCGCGGCGTGGAAGAGCTGCAGCGCCTCGTCCAGGCCGCGATGGGTGGTGCTGCGGCAGAAGACGGCGTAGTCGGTCACCGGCGGGGCGATCATCGAGGCCACCTTCAGCGCCGCGCAAGCCGGAATGCCGTCGACCAGGATCAGTTGGCGCTTGGAGGCCGCGACCAGCATCGCGCCGACCATGACCGCCAGTTCGAAACCGCCGAACGCCGCCAGCACCGCCATCGGCTCCTGCACGTCGCGGTGACGCGTCTGCGCGCCCTGCAGCACCAGCATCAAGTGGGACAGCTCCTCGTGCGGCATGTCCGGGCCGGTGATGACGAAGTCCTGCACCGGCATGTCCATCAGGCGGGACAGCACCAGCGCCGAGGCCTCCAGCGATCCCTGCCCCAGGCCCGCGCACGCGATCACGTTGCCGGCCAGGTTGTCGGAGATCTCCATGCCGACGCGCACGCCCGCATGGGCCTGGTCCAGCGTCATCGCCGGGCCGGCGCGCGAATTGCGGGTGCCGTGCGCGATCTTGCGTGCGAGCAGCCGCTGCTGCGGGCTCAGCGGTTCGGCGATGCCGCAGTCGACGACCGTGACATGCATGCCCTGGTTGCGCGCGAAGACGGTGGCGGGCAACCGGTGCTGCAGCGCGAGCAGCGCCTGCTCGCGCGTGCTGCGGCCGTTGGGCAATGCGATGCCGTCGACGGCCAGGCCGTGGTCGGCGGCGAAGAGCACCAGCGTCGGATCACGGAACTTGGGCGTCTGCGTGGCCTGGATCAGGCCCAGCCGCACCGCGAGCGGCTCGAGTTCGCCCAGGCGGCCGGCCAGCGCACAGCGGCGCTCGAGGCGCTGGCGCAGGGCGCGCTCCAGTTCCGGGTTGGCCGTCGGCGAGATGAGGGACTGATGAATGGACATGGGGACCGCCATTCTCGGTCCGCGTCGGGGGACGGCCATCGGCAATTGCCCAGCCGCGCCGTGCCTGCCCCCTGTCCGTGGGGCAGTGGGTGGCGTCGAGCCATCACCGCCGTCAGCTCAGCGCCCGGCCGGTCACAGCCGCTTCACGTGCGGCCGGGTTCAGCGCAGGAACAGGCGGTAGACCGGGTTGTCGGTTTCCTCGGTGTACGGATAGTTCAGCTGGTCGAGGAAGGTCTTGAACGCCTTGCCGTCGCCCTTGGGCACCTGCAGGCCGACGAGGATGCGGCCGTAGTCGGCACCCTGGTTGCGGTAATGGAAGAGGCTGATGTTCCAGTCCGGGCTCATGCTGGACAGGAAACGCATCAGCGCGCCGGGCCGCTCGGGGAAGATGAAGCGGAACAGGCGCTCGTTCTCGGCCAGCTCGGTCCGGCCGCCGACCATGTGGCGCACATGTTGTTTCGCCAGTTCGTCGTCGGTGAGGTCGACCGTCGGGAAGCGGTGCTTCTCGAAGCTGCGGGCCAGCTTGTCGGCTTCCTCGCGCTTGGCGATGGAGACGCCAACGAACACGTGCGCCTCGTTCCGGTCCGAGATGCGGTAGTTGAACTCGGTGACGCTGCGGCCACCGACCAGTTCGCAGAACCGGCGGAAGCTGCCGCGCTCCTCGGGGATGGTGACGGCGAACAGCGCCTCGCGCTCCTCGCCGACCTCGGCGCGCTCGGCCACGAAGCGCAGCCGGTCGAAGTTCATGTTCGCGCCGCAGGTGATGGCGATGTAGGTTTCGCCCTTGGTCCCGTGCTGCGCCGCGTACTGCTTGATCGCGGCGACGCCCAGACCGCCGGCCGGCTCCAGGATGCTGCGCGTGTCGACGAAGACGTCCTTGATCGCGGCGCAGACGGCGTCGGTGTCGACCAGCACGTAGTCGTCGACCAGCTCGCGGCAGATGCGGAAGGTTTCCTCGCCCACCAGCTTCACCGCGGTGCCGTCGGAAAACAGCCCGACGTCGCTGAGCGCGACGCGCTTGCCGGCGCGCACCGAGCGCACCATCGCGTCGGAATCCTTGGTCTGGACACCGATGATCTTGATCTCCGGCCGCACCGCCTTGATGTAGGCCGACACGCCCGCGATCAGGCCACCACCGCCGATGGCCACGAAGATGGCGTCGATGGGCCCCGGGTGCTGGCGCAGCAGCTCCATCGCGATGGTGCCCTGGCCGGCGATGACGTCGGGGTCGTCGAAGGGATGGACGAAGCTCAGGCCTTGCTCGCGCTCCAGTTCGAGCGCGTGGCCGTAGGCGTCGGTGAAGGATTCGCCGGCCAGCACTACCTCGCCGCCCAGGGCCTGGACGGCGTCGATCTTGACCTTGGGCGTGGTCACCGGCATCACGATCACGGCCCGGCAGCCGAGTTTCTTCGCGGACAGGGCCACGCCCTGCGCGTGATTCCCGGCGGACGCGCAAATCACCCCCCGGGCCAATTGCCCAGGCGCGAGATTTGCCATCTTGTTATAGGCGCCCCGCAGTTTGAAGCTGAATACTGGCTGCTGATCCTCACGTTTCAGCCAGACCTTGTTGCCGATGCGCTTGGAGAGATTGCGGGCGGCGTCGAGGGAGGTTTCCTGCGCGACCTCATACACCTTCGCGTTAAGAATCCGTTGCAGATAACTCTGATCCGCAGGGAGTAACGCCGGGTGCTGCGCCGCTGGGCGCTTCGAGACGGTCTTGCGCGATGCGCGGCGGGTGCCGGCCATGGAATTCCCTCCAGTTCCCCTTGACCGCGCGGGACGCGCCGACCATCGGGCGGACGATGATAGCGAGGGTTTGTCCGGGGCGCGGTGGCTCGCCAGCGGCGCGGCGCGGGCGCGCTTTCGCGATTGGAGGAGCAAGCCTTGCGGCTGGGCGGGGCCGACGAGGGACGAAAAAAAGCCCGAGGCTTGTGGCCTCGGGCTGAATCCACCATGGAGGCGGTGGAGGAGACAATCGGTGCGGGGCTGACCCCACGGGTGGGGTAGCGCTGTCGCATGCCTAGAATTCTAGGGCGATGCATGTTGCGCTGCAATATTTTTCGAGGGCTTCGACCATGGAGTCGGGCCTCTAAATGCGCAAAATCACCGCCAGAGTCGATCGCTGCAACATGGCGGGGATCGAAAAAACGGGGTCAGGGTGCCGAAGGCGCCCGACCTGGCCCATCGAACCAAGGAACGACGAATGGAATGCACGATCAACTGGATGGGCGCCGATGGCATGAGCTTCATCGCGGAAACCGGCAGCGGCCACATGATCAACATGGACGGCTCTCCGGAGGGCGGTGGCCGCAATCTGGCGCCGAGGCCGATGGAAACGGTGCTGGCCGGGACGGGAGGCTGCACGGCCTATGACGTCGTGCTGATCCTGAAGCGCGGCCGCCACGACGTGCGCGGATGCCAGGTCAAGCTGAGCGCCGATCGCGCCGAGTCGGATCCCAAGGTGTTCACCAAGATCCACATGCACTTCGTGGTCACCGGCAAGGGGCTGCCCGAAGGGGCGGTCGAACGCGCCGTCCAGCTGTCCCACGAGAAATACTGCTCCGCCAGCATCATGCTGGCGAAGACGGCGGAAATCACGACATCGGTGGAGATCGTCGAGGCGTGAGCCGCAGGAGGAGCGCCTTGAGCGCCCTCGCTCCCGTCCGCTCTACTATCTAGAGAGGCGCTTCAAAGGTGGTGGGCGGTTCGCGTCATCACCTTGGCGGCCATGCGCATCAGGCCCCGCACCGGGCGCGGCAGGTCGATGCCGCCGCGGTCACGCGCCTCTTCGGCGTGGCGCGCCTCCTCTTCCTTCATCCGCGCAACGATCGCCCGGGAACTATGGTCGCCATCGGGCAGGCGTTCCAGATGGCTGGCGAGGTGGGCTTCCACCTGCCGTTCGGTCTCGATGACAAAGCCCAGGCTGACCTTGTCTCCGACCAGTCCTGCGACCGTCCCGATCGCGAAAGCGCCGCCGTACCAGAGCGGATTCAGCAGGCTGGGTCGGTCATTGAGCGCGCGCAGTCGGTCCGCGCACCAGGCGAGGTGATCGATTTCCTCCTGGGCGGCGTGCTGGAGATGCTCGCGAAGTTGCTCGTCGCGGGTGCTCAGCGCCTGGGCGCGATACAGCGCCTGGGCGCAGACCTCGCCGACATGGTTGACCCGCATCAGCGAAGCCGACAACCGACGCTGACCTTCGTCGAGCGCCTCGTCCGGGGCGGTCGCCTGCGGCGCCGGGCGCGACATCGGCGCGACGCCCGCCAACGTCTTCAGGCTTTGGTCCAGCGTGGATATCCACGCGTCCATGCGGGTGAAACTGCGCGCCGGGTGTCGGGTCTGAAATTGCATCGTGAGCGCATACCGTGGCAAATGAGCCTTCAGTTTAGAAGGGCAGCGTCAAGCGATTCCCCGGCGCTGTCTGATCCTTTGTGCGAATGCGTGATGACACATTTTTTTAACCTCATACGCGTTGCTTCGGACCAACGAAATCAGGACTTTTACGGGGTGGCTGCTGGTCAGGCGGGATCGGACCTGTTGCAATACACCACAGCTTCATTGCAGGAGCTTGGTTTGCGGACGATCTACCGACCGCGACCTCATTGAAGATCTAGGAGTCTCTAATGAAGAAATCTCTCGTCGCGCTGGCTGTGCTGGCTGGTTTCGCCGGTGCCGCTGCCGCTCAATCGTCCGTCACCCTGTTCGGCGTGATCGACGTCGCAGCCCGTTACACGAAGGCCAACGGCCAGGATACGAAGCAGCTGTCGAACGACGGCAGCAGCTCCAGCCGTATCGGCGTCCGTGGCGTCGAGGACCTGGGTGGCGGCCTGAAGGCCGGCTTCTGGCTGGAAGGCGCCCTGGCTGCCGACACCGGCACCGCCGACAGCTCGCGCTTCTGGGGCCGTCGCGCCTCGGTGAGCCTGATGGGCGACTTCGGTGAAGTCCGTCTGGGCCGCGGCAAGACCTCGACCCGCCTGGTCGTCGACGACTTCGACGTCTACACCACGACGGGTCTGGGCGACGTGACCCGCCTGTACTCGACCTTCGGCCTGAGCACCAGCCTGTACGACACGAACAACCGTGCCGACAACCTGGTCCAGTACTTCCTGCCGAGCGATCTGGGCGGCGTGTACGGCTCGTTCGACGTGGCTGCCGGTGAAGGCGCCCAAGGCAAGAAGATGTACGGCGGCCGTCTGGGCTACAAGGCGGGTGACCTGAACGTTGCCGGCGGCTACCAGACCACCGACACGCTGAACACCAAGTTCAAGCAGCTGTCGCTGGGTGCCTCGTACGACTTCAAGGTTGTGAAGGTCAGCGGCCTGTACAGCCAACTGAAGCTGTCGTCGTTCAAGCAGAACATCTACACGATCGGCGCCGTGGTGCCGGTGACGGCCGCCGGCTCGGTGACCGCCCAGTTCAGCAAGGCTTCGACGAACAGCGCCGCCGACGCGCTGATCACCGCCCCGTCCGCGACCAACGCGACGCCGATCAACGGCGCTGGCGACTCGAAGGCCTTCACGATTGGCTACCAGCACAATCTGTCGAAGCGCACGGCTCTGTACTCGACCGCCTCGTACATCAAGAACGACGGCAACGCGAACTTCCGCGTTGGCAACAATGCCGTTGCTGCTGCTCGCGGTGGCAAGTCGGGCGGCCTGGACGTCGGTATCAAGCACAGCTTCTGATCCCCGGATCAGCGCGCTGCGCAACGAAGGCCGCCCCTCGGGGCGGCTTTTTTTCGTCTGTGCCGTCCGTGCGGTACGCGGGTGCGGGGCCAGGGCTTGCGTCGGGCGATCAAGCTCTGTCGCCGCAACGCACCGTTGTTGATTTTGTGAATAGTGATCGCGGGTTTTCCCTCTGTCTGGTCGTCACAAACTTGACAGGGTTTGCTCGCGTGGGCGATGTGCAACACAGCGCGTCTCCGTTTGAAGGCTTCGCTGAGAATCGATCACGGCGACCAAACCAAATCAAAGGAGACATCACATGAAGAAAGCCGCCTTGGCGCTGAGCATCCTGGCAGCCAGCACCAGCGCCGCCTGGGCCCAGTCGAGCGTCACGCTCTACGGCATCGTGGACGTCGGTCTGCGCTGGACCAGCAATGCGAACGTGGGATCTTCCGAGAAGCAGGTGATCCCCGGCGGCATGTCGCAGAGCCGCCTCGGGGTGAACGTCACCGAGGACATGGGTGGTGGCCTGAAGGCGATCGCCAACCTGGAACACCGTCTGAACTCCGACACGGGCACCGTCGCCGCAGCGGACTTCTGGCGCCAGTCGTGGGTGGGCATCCAGTCGAGCGATTTCGGCCGCCTCACCCTGGGTCGCCAATACAACATCCTGTTCGACATCTACACGTCGACCTACGCCTCGTTCAAGTACTCGCCCTACATCGAGGCTTACAAGCCCGAGATCGGCCTGTCCATGGGCGCCCGTCAGGACAACATGGTGAAGTACCTGTTCGAGACCGGCCCGGTGCGCGGCGAAATCCAGGTCTCGGCCGGTGAAGGTAACTCGCAGAACAAGTCCTACGGCGGCATGCTGCGCTACTCGCAGGGCCCGATCGCCTTCGGCGGCGCGTACCTGCAGGTCGAAGACACCCTCGGCAAGAAGGTCAAGGGTTACACCGCGGGCGGCGGCTACACGGCCGGTCCCTGGTACGTCAACCTGTCCTGGGCGACCAACAAGTTCGATCGGGGTGGCCTGCTTGGCGCGGCCTACACCTCGGGCCTGCTGGGCAACGTGCTGAATGCGGCGGCGAACGATGTGCGCAAGCGCGACATGATCTCGGTCGGCGCGACCTATCAGCTGACCCCGCAGCTGAACCTGGGCGGCCACTATTGGTACGCGACGCAAACGCACTACAGCGCGGCGCTCGCCAACACGAAGAGCAAGGGCCACTACCTGGCCTTCGTGGCGGACTACGCCTTCTCCAAGCGCACCGACGCCTATGTCGAGCTGGACTACACCAAGCATGACGGTGCGGTCCGCTTCGCCAACGGCGCTGAAAAGCGCGGCGGCGCCATCGTCGGCATGCGCCATCGCTTCTGATCCCGGCATGCAGGCGCAACCCGCGCTCGCTGGCCACTTGGAAAACCGCCTTCGGGCGGTTTTTTCGTTGGCGCGCGACGGTGAGACGACGTCGCGTTCATGCTGCGTTAAGGAGTAACCCACTTGCCGGGCGCTGGACGCTCCTCGATGATCGTTGACTTCTGAAGCGTCTTGCCTCCGGGGTCAGGTCGTGCCAGGGCAGGCCACGAGCCGACTCGCCCAAGCCGTCGCCGGAGGCCATCGTCCATGCTGGTTTTCATTCTTCGCCGCCTGGCGCAGGCCGTTGTCGTCATGCTGACGGTGGCCTTCATCGCCTTCATGCTGTTCCAGTACGTCGGCGATCCGGTCAACAACCTGCTCGGACAGGACGCTACGCCGGAGCAGCGCGAGCAACTGCGCAAGGATCTGGGCCTCGATCAATCCTTCGCCGTGCAGTTCGCGCATTTCGCCGGCAATGCGGTGCAGGGCGAGTTCGGCGTGAGCTTGAAGCAAGGCCGCAAGGTCTCGGCGCTGATTGCTGAGCGGTTCCCCGCGACGCTCGAGCTGTCCGCCACGGCCGCGGTGATCGCGCTGGTGTTCGGCATCCCGCTGGGCGTCTACGCCGCGCTGCGGCGCGGCAGCTTCGGCTCGCAGGTGCTGATGACGCTGTCGCTGCTGGGCGTGGCGCTGCCGACCTTCCTCATCGGCATCCTGCTGATCCTGATCTTCGCGGTGCAACTGGCCTGGTTGCCAAGCTACGGCCGAGGCGAGGTCGTCATGTTCGGCGCCTGGAGCACCGGCCTGCTGACGACCGATGGCCTGCGCCACCTGTTGCTGCCGGGCATCACGCTGGCGGTGTTCCAGCTGACGCTCATCATGCGCATCGTGCGCGCCGAGATGCTGGAAGTGCTGCGCGCCGACTACATCAAGTTCGCGCGGGCCCGCGGCCTGAGCGACCGCACCATCTACTTCGGTCATGCGCTGAAGAACACGTTGGTGCCGGTGATCACGATCACCGGGCTGCAGCTGGGATCGCTGATTGCCTTTGCGATCATTACCGAGACCGTGTTTCAATGGCCCGGCATGGGCCTGCTGTTCATCCAGGCGGTGCAGTTTGCCGACATCCCGGTGATGGCGGCCTATCTGTGCCTGATCTCGCTGATCTTCGTCGTGATCAACCTTGTCGTCGATCTGCTGTACTTCGCCGTCGATCCGCGCTTGCGCGTGAGCGGCGGCGCGCATTGACATGAACGCTCCGGAGCACCTGACCGCCACCGCGGCGGGCACCTACCAGCGGCTGTTCGAGGCGCGCGGCGAGCTCGTGGCCTTGCGCCGCGAGCTGCACACGATGCCGGAACTCGGATTCGAGGAGCACCGCACGGCGGCCCGCATCGTGCAGGCGCTCAAGGCCTGCGGCGTCGACGAGATCCACCAGGGCCTGGGCCGCACCGGCATCGTCGCGACCATCCATGGCCAGCCCGTGCCTGGCGCGGCGCCCGACGCGAAGCCGCGCCTCTTCGGCCTGCGCGCCGACATGGACGCGCTGCCGCTGCGCGAGCAGAACGACTTCGCCTGGCGCTCGTCGACACCCGGCCTGATGCATGCCTGCGGGCACGACGGCCACTGCGCGATGCTGGTCGGCACGGCGCGCTACCTGGCGCAGACCCGGCGCTTCGCAGGCACCGCGGTGCTGGTGTTCCAGCCCGGCGAGGAGGGCTACGGCGGCGCGCGCGAGATGATCGCCGACGGTCTGTTCGAGCGCTTCCCGGTCGAGGCCATCTATGCGATGCACAACTGGCCGCATCTGCCGCCGGGCAAGATCGGCCTGAACCGCGGCGCGATGATGGCCGCGGCGGATCGGGTGACCATCACCATCCAGGGCCGCGGCGGCCATGGCGCGCATCCGCACCTGAGCGTCGATCCGGTGCTGATCGCCGGCCACGTGATCACCGCGGTGCAAAGCCTCGTGTCGCGCAACATCGCGCCGATCGAGCAGGCGGTGGTCAGCCTGTGCTCGATGCAGGCCGGCGAATCGAGCGCCTTCAGCGTGATTCCCGAGATGGCCCAGATCACCGGCACGGTCCGCAGCTTCAAGCCCGAGGTGCAGCAACTGCTCGAGGAGCGCATGACGCGGCTGGTCGAATCGGTGGCGCTGGGTTTCGGCGCGAGCGCGAAGGTCGACTACCAACGCCTGTATCCCGCCACCATCAACAGCGCGGCCGAAGCCGACTTCGCCGTGCGTGTGGCCCAGTCGCTGGTCGGTGCCGAGAACGTCGACGACAAGCTGGTGCCGAGCATGGGCTCCGAGGACTTCGCCTTCATGCTGCAGGCCCGGCCCGGCGCCTACCTGCGACTGGGGCAGGGCGGTCCTTGCGGTCTGCACCAGCCGCGCTACGACTTCAACGACGAGATCCTGCCGCTGGGCTCCGCGCTGTTCGCGGCGCTGGTGGAGCAGGGCCTGCCTCTCCCGCCGCATTGAGCGGACGCCGCGCGTTCCGCTCGCCATCGATCCGACAGCCCGCTGCCCGCATTCCCGAATGACCGCCTCACTTCCCCCTTCGCCGGCCTCCGGCGCGCCGGCTGCCCGGCCGCCCAACGCGCTCAGCCGCTTCTTGGACGGCGACGTCTGGCACTCGTTCACCCACTCTCCGACGGCGATGGTCGCCGCCTTCGTCGCCCTGTGCTGCGTGGTCTGTGCGCTCTTCGCGACCTGGATCGCGCCGCACGATCCCTTCGACCTGTCCGCGCTGGAGCTGATGGACTCGCGCCTGCCACCGGCCTGGATCGAGGGCGGTTCCAGCAAGTACCTGCTGGGCACCGACGACCAGGGCCGCGACCTGCTCTCCGCGATCATGTACGGCGCCCGCATCTCGCTGCTGGTGGGTGTGGCGTCGGTGATCCTGTCGATGATCATCGGCGTCGGGCTGGGACTGCTGGCCGGCTTCGTCGGCGGCAAGGTCGACGCCTTCATCATGCGCATCTGCGACGTGATGCTGTCCTTCCCGTCCATCCTGATCGCGCTGCTGATCGACGGCATCGGTCGCGTGGTCTTCAAGGACGCGCACGACACGCTGGCCTTCGCCGTGCTGATCCTGGCGATCGCGCTGACCGGCTGGGTGCAGTACGCGCGCACGGTGCGGGGCTCGACGCTGGTCGAGCGCAACAAGGAATACGTGCAGGCCGCGCGCGTGATCGGCGTCAAGCCGCTGGCCATCATGTGGCGGCACGTGCTGCCCAACGTCACCGGGCCGGTGCTGGTGCTGGCGACGCTGCAGGTGGCGTCCGCGATCCTGACCGAGGCGACGCTGTCCTTCCTCGGCGTCGGCGTGCCGCCGACCAGTCCGTCGCTGGGCACGCTGATCCGCATCGGCAACGACTTCCTGTTCTCCGGCGAATGGTGGATCACCATCTGGCCGAGCGCGATGCTGGTGCTGATCGCGCTGTCGGTGAACCTGCTCGGCGATTGGCTGCGCGACGCGCTCAATCCCCGCCTGCGCTGATGCTTCGATGGACGTCCCCATGACCGCAGCTCTCCTGCAAGTCCGCCACCTGCGCGTGGAATTTCCGACCCGCCGCGGCACGCTGCTGGCGCTGGACGACGTGTCCTTCGACATCGCGCCGGGCGAGGTGCTCGGCGTCGTCGGCGAGTCCGGCGCCGGGAAGTCGCTGACCGGCTCCGCGATCATCGGTTTGCTCGAACCGCCCGGGCGCATCGCTGGCGGCGAGATCCTCCTCGAGGGCAAGCGCATCGACAACCTGCCCGCCGACCAGATGCGGCGGATCCGCGGGCGACAGATCGGCGCGATCTTCCAGGATCCGCTCACTTCGCTGAACCCGCTGTACACGGTGGGTCGCCAGTTGGTGGAGACCATCACGACCCACCTGGGGCTGACGGCCAAACAGGCACGCGCCCGCGCGATCGAGTTGCTGGCCGCGACCGGCATTCCGGCGCCCGAGGCTCGGGTGGACCAGTACCCGCACCAGTTCTCCGGCGGCATGCGGCAGCGCGTGGTGATCGCCCTGGCGCTGGCGGCGGATCCGAAGCTGATCGTGGCGGACGAGCCGACGACCGCGTTGGACGTCTCCATCCAGGCGCAGATCATCGCCTTGCTCAAGCGGGTATGCCGCGAGCAGGGCGCGGCGGTGATGCTGGTCACCCACGACATGGGCGTCATCGCCGAGACTTGCGATCGCGTGGCAGTGATGTACGCCGGGCGCGTGGCCGAGATCGGTCCAGTGCAGGAGGTGATCCATCGCCCCGGCCATCCCTACACCTCGGGCCTGATGGGCTCGATCCCGGCGATGGACGAGGACCGCGAGCGGCTGGTGCAGATCGACGGCGCGATGCCTCGCCTCAATGCGATCCCGACCGGCTGCGCCTTCCATCCGCGCTGCCCGAAAGCCTTCGATCGCTGCCATCAGCAGCGCCCTGAACTGATGAAGGCCGCCGCCACCGACGCGGCCTGCTGGCTGCACGCGGCTGACCTAGCCACCGTGCAGGGAGGTGTTGCATGACCGTGATGACGGAGACGTCCCACTCGATGGGCGCCAAGGCGGCGACGACGACGCCCGGCACCGCGCTTGTCGAGGTGCGCGAGCTGGCCAAGACCTTCGACGTGTCGGCCCCGTGGCTGAACCGCGTGGTCGAGCGCAAGCCGCGGCAGTTCGTGCATGCGGTGGACGGCGTCAGCTTCACCATCGAAAAGGGCCGCACGCTCGCACTGGTCGGCGAGTCCGGATGCGGCAAGAGCACCGTCGCCCGCCTGCTGGTCGGCCTGTACACCCCGACGCAGGGCGAAGTGCGCTTCGACGGCGAGGACATCGCGACCACGCTGAAAGGCCCGAAGGCACTGGCCTTGCGACGCCGGATGCAGATGATCTTCCAGGACCCCTATGCAAGCCTGAACCCGCGTTGGAAAGTGCAGGACATCGTCGCGGAGCCGCTACGCGAGCACGGCCTGGTGCGCGATACCGACGGACTCAAGCGCCGCGTCGGCGAGTTGCTGCAGTCCGTGGGCCTCTCGCCAGCCGACGCGGAAAAGTTCCCCCATCAGTTCTCCGGCGGGCAGCGGCAGCGCATCTCGATCGCCCGAGCACTGGCCACAGAACCAGAGTTCCTCGTCTGCGACGAGCCCACCTCCGCGCTCGACGTCTCAGTCCAGGCGCAAGTCCTCAACATCATGAAAGACCTGCAGCGCAAGCAGGGACTGACCTACCTCTTCATCTCCCACAACCTCGCCGTGGTGCGGCATGTCGCAGACCAGGTCGGCGTGATGTACCTCGGCCGGCTGGTGGAACAGGCAGACAAGCGGACACTGTTCGCCGCGCCGCGCCATCCGTATACGCGCATGCTGCTGGACGCGATTCCCGACATCCACATGTCAGGACGGGCGCGGACACCCGTTCAGGGAGAAGTGCCGAATCCGCTCAATCCCCCCAGCGGGTGCAGCTTCCATCCGCGGTGCCCGCATGCGAATGCGCGCTGCAGTGCGGAGCGGCCCAAGCTGCTGGCACTCAACGGCGTTCGGGTCGCTTGCCATGCGGTGGAGGAGGGGAGGATCTGATGACCGGGGCCTACTTCGGCTGGTGAGCGGCGTGGGCAGGGCCGGGGCCGGCGACTCCCGTCGTGCCTCAGGCGCTCAACTCCCGCCGCTCGCCTGCGGCTCGCTTTGGTCAGACAGAACGCGCCCAGTCAGTCTGGACGGCACGACTTCGTCGCCGGCCCCGGCCCTGCCCACGAAGTGAGAACGAGGACTTCGGTGAGGACGGCGAGGACTTCGAGAGGGTGGGCGGGGCGGGGTGAGATGGCGTCAGTTCGGGGCGCTGGCGGCCGAGGCGGCTGGCTGCGCGGGAGCGGCGGCGGCCGCGGGCGGGTGCTTGGCGTGCTGGGGGAGCTGCAGCGGGCGCTTCTGGCCGCAGGCCGTGAGGGCCAGCGCGGCGCACAACATCAAGGTCGTCAGGGCCTTGGAGGCGCCACGACGAGCGGGCCGGCAGGCTGCGCCTACACTTCGCGTCTTCACGTTCTTCATGGGCTCGCAGTCTAGCGAGTCCGCCTCCCGCTGCACATGACCGCTACCCCGCTGACCGACGCCGAATACGACGCACGCACCGACGCCGTGCTGGCCAGCATCGAATCCACGATCGACGCCTGGCTCGACGACGACGTCATCGACGTCGACCAGCATCGGACCGGCGGACTTCTGGAACTGCAGTTCCCGGATCGCAGCAAGATCGTCGTGAACACGCAGCCACCGCTGCACGAGCTCTGGCTCGCGTCGCGTCGCGGCGGCTACCACTTCAAATTCGTCGACGGCCACTGGCGCGATACCAAGGACGGCCAGGAATTCTTCGCCCGGCTGTCCGAGGAAGCCTCCCACCACGGCGCCAAGGCGCTGAAGTTCATCGGCGTCTGATTGCCCACCTCGGGATGCCTGCGCCGCAAGGCCCGGCATGAGCACAGCATGAAAAAGGCGCCCCGCGGGGCGCCTTCGCATTTGGGGGCGGCCAGGCCGCTCAGCGCTTGAAGAGGTCGAGGATGCTCTTCTTCTCTTCCTCGGTGCCGGAGGTTGGCACGTGCTCCTCGTTGCCGAGCGCCTTCACCCCGTTGTTGTTGGTGAACTCGTCGTAGAACCACTCGCCATTGACGTTGACCACCCCTTCGGGTGGCTGGATCTCCTGCACCGGGGTGTTGCGCAACGCGTACTGCATGAACTCGATCCACACCGGCAGCGCGAGACCGCCGCCGGTCTCGCGGTCGCCCAGCTTGCGAGGCTGGTCGTAGCCGATCCAGACGACCGAGACGAGGTCCGGCTGGAAGCCCGCGAACCAGGCGTCCATCGAATCATTGGTGGTGCCGGTCTTGCCGTAGATGTCGGGCCGCTTGAGCGTGGCCTGCGTGCGTGCCGCCGTCCCGCTGCGCGCCACCTCCTGCAGCAGGCTGTCCATCAGGAAGGCGTTGCGCGGCTCGATTGCGCGCTGCGAATCCTCGAAGGGCTTCGCTTGCTGCTGATACAGCACGCGTCCGGCGTGGTCGGTGATGCGCTGCACCAGTTGCGGCGCGATCCGGTAGCCGCCGTTGGCGAACACTGAATACGCCTGCGCCATCTGCATCGGCGTCACCGAGCCGGCGCCCAGTGCCATCGTGAGGTAGGCCGGGTGCTTGTCCGCATCGAAACCGAAGCGCGTGATCCAGTCCTGCGCGTACTTGACGCCCACCGACTGCAGCACCCGAATCGACACCATGTTCTTGGACTTGGCCAACGCTCGCCGCAGCGGCATCGGGCCATCGAACTGGCCGTCGTAGTTCTTCGGCTCCCAAGGCTGGCTGCCCGTGGTCGTGGCGTCGAAGAACAGCGGGCCGTCATTGACGATGGTGGCGCCGTTGAAGCCCTTTTCCAGCGCCGCCGAATAGATGAACGGCTTGAAGCTCGAGCCCGGTTGTCGCCACGCCTGCGTGACGTGGTTGAACTTGTTCTTGTTGTAGTCGAAGCCACCCACCAGCGCGCGCACGCTGCCGTCCTTCGGACTGAGCGCCACCATCGCGCCCTCGACTTCCGGCAACTGGGTGATCGTCCACTCGTCCTTGTTGTTCTTGACCAGCTTGATCACACGGATCACTGCGCCGCGTCGGATGCGCGTCTTGGGATTGCCCTTTTCGGACAGGCCGGAGGTCGCCGGCTTGAGACCATCGCCGGTGATCGTCACCGACTCACCGCTCTGCAGCGCCGCCACGACCTGCTTGGGGCTGGCTTCCAGCACCACGGCCGCCAGCAACTCGTCATTGGCGGGGTGGTCGGAAAGCGCCTCGGCAATCCGGGTGTCCAACTCCTTGGGGTCGGCCGGCAGGTCCACGTAAGCCTCGGGACCGCGATACACCTGCCGCCGCTCGTAATCCATGATCCCGCGGCGCAGCGCCCGGTAGCCGCGCTCCTGTTCGTCGGCATGCAGCGTCAGGTAGACGTTCAGGCCGCGGGTGTAGGCCTCGTCGCCGTATTGGCTGAAGATCAGTTGGCGCGCCAGCTCGGCCACGTACTCGGCGTGGCTGGCCGCTTCCTGCGGCGGGCGGATGCGCAGCTTTTCAGCCTTCGCCTGGGCGTGCTGCTCGGGCGTGATGAAGCCCATTTCCAGCATCCGATCGATGATGTATTGCTGGCGCAACACTGCCCGGCGCGGATTGTTGATCGGGTTGTAAGCAGATGGTGCTTTCGGCAACCCGGCCAGCATCGCGGCCTCGGCGATGGACAGATCCTTGAGCGGCTTGCCGAAATAGACCTCGCTGGCCGCCGCGAACCCGTAGGCCCGGTGTCCCAGGAAGATCTGGTTCATGTAGATCTCGAGGATCTTCTCCTTGGGCAGCGCGCTCTCGATCTTCAGCGCCAGCAGGATCTCGTAGATCTTGCGGGTGAAGGTCTTCTCGGTGGAGAGATAGAAGTTGCGGGCCACCTGCATCGTGATGGTGGACGCCCCCTGGCTCTTGGACTCGCTGACGTTGGCCAGGCCGGCACGGATCACGCCCAGGTAATCCACGCCACCGTGCTGGTAGAAGCGCGCGTCCTCGATGGCCAGGATCGCGTCCTGCATCACCTTGGGGATCTCGCGGATGTCGGAGTAGCTGCGGCGCTCCTCGCCGTACTCGGCCAGCAACTGACCCTCGCTGGAGAGCACGCGCAGCGGGAGCTTGGGGCGGTAGTCCGTCAGCCCGCTGATGTCGGGCAGTTGCGGATAGGCAATCGCCAGGGCCATGCCCACCAGCAGCACCACCGCGCCCGCGCCGGCCAGGATCAGCCCGACCAGCCATCCCAGCGCTCGAACGAACCAGGGACGCCGGGCTTTGTCTCCCCCCTTGGCCTTCTTGCGGGGGGAGCCGCCCTTGTCTGGCTTGGAAGCGGCGCCCTTGCCGGCATCGGAGGGGGCGTCGAAGGAGGGTTCGTTGTCGGAGGAATGCTTCGAGGGCATGGGCCGGAGTGTGCAATCTTGCGTGCCTGGCCGCGCCCTATCAGGGCCTCTACGGGTGACGATGCGGGCCGCGAGCGGCGATTATAGGAACGGCCTCGGAGCCGGCCCGACGCGTCCCGGACCACCACCCTTGACTGTTACAGGAGTTGTCGGGACTTTCGCGGACACTGCGCGGCTGCCTTTTCCTCCCCGCGAGACATCCCTCACAAGGTGGTCGAAAGGGGAATTGGGCAAAGCGGAAATCTGCCGCGAAACCGTACGGAATGGGGTGTCGAAAGCGCATTTTTCGACGCTTTACCACCCCTCGGTGGCGTGTATGTTACGCAACGCTGCGTTACTTGCTGTGACCGCTTTGCCTTGGGCTGACAAAGGCTTTGCTGATAGCATTCAAGTAACTTATTAACAAACCGGCGCATGAGCGGCGCGTTGGGGGAACGCATCATGGGGCTGTTGGATCTACTGCGCGGACGTGCGCATCCACCCATGATTGGCCTGGACATCTCATCGTCCAGCGTCAAGCTTGTGGAATTGAGTCAAAACTCGAGTGGCGAATACGTTTTGGAACGTTTCGCGACCGAGCCATTTGAAAAGGGTTGGATTACCGACGGCCAGATCGAGAAATTCGACGAGGTCGCGGACGCGGTCCGGCGGGTGGTCACCCGCAGCGGCAGCCGCACGCGGCAGGCCGCGCTGGCGATGCCGCAGAGCTCGGTGATCACCAAGAAGATCATGCTTCCCGCGGGGCTCCGCGAGGAAGAACTCGAGCTGCAGGTCGAGGCCGAAGCCAACCAGTACATCCCGTTCTCGCTGGACGAGGTGTCGCTGGACTTCTGCGTCATCGGCCCCAGCCCCACATCGGTGGGCGACGTCGAGGTGCTGATCGCCGCGTCCCGCAAGGACCGCGTGCAGGATCGGCAGGCGCTCGCGGAGGCTGCCGGCCTCAAGCCCGTCGTGCTGGACATCGAGTCGCATGCTTCCCGCATGGCGGTGGGTCGGCTGGTCGAGACGCTGCCCAACGAGGGCAAGGACGCGCTCGTCGCGCTGTTCGAGATCGGCGCCGACACCACCTCGCTGAAGGTGCTGCGCGACGACGAAATGCTCTACGACCGTGACCAGGCCTTCGGCGGTTCGCAGCTGACGCAGCTGATCTCGCGCCAGTACGGCTTCTCGTTCGAGGAGGCCGAGCAGAAGAAGCTCAGCGGTGAAATGCCTGATGACTATGAGCCCCAGGTGCTGACGCCGTTCGTCGATTCCCTGTCCCAGGAGATCGGCCGGGCGCTGCAGTACTTCTTCACCAGCACCCCGCACCACAAGGTCCACTACGTGATGCTGGCCGGCGGCACGGCCACGCTGCCGGGCCTGAAGGAACGGGTGACCGAACTGACCGGCTTTGCCTGCATGGTGGTGAACCCGTTCGAGAACATGGTGCTCGGGTCCGCGGTGCGCGAGTCCAAGCTGCGCCGTGAAGCCCCTGCGTACCTGACGGCCTGTGGCCTCGCCATGCGGAGGTTCTTTCAGTGATTCTGATCAACCTGCTCCCGCACCGCGAGGAGAAGCGCAAGCGCCGCAAGGCCGCGTTCTTCGTCGGGCTGGGAATGTCCTTCGTCGTCGGTCTGCTGATCGCCGCGTTCATCTACCTGCTGCTGCAGCAACTGACCGCCGCCCAGGCGGAGCGCAATGACTATCTGAAGGCCGAGATTACCAAGCTCGACACGCAGATCAAGGACATCGCGACGCTGCGCGCCGAGATCGAGGCACTGCGTGCCCGCCAGCGCGCGGTGGAAAACCTGCAAAGCGATCGCAACACGCCGGTTCACCTGCTCAACGAGCTGGCCCAGTTCACGCCGGAAGGGGTGTTCCTGCAGTCGGTGCGTCAGACCAACAAGGTCGTCGTGATCGCCGGCGTGGCCGCGTCCAATGAGCGCGTGTCCGAGATGCTGCGCAATCTCAGCCGTGCTGAATGGGTCGAAGCTCCGGATCTCGTCGAGATCAAGGCCGCGCCGGTGAACCCGCGCGATCCCCGCCGCCTCTACGATTTCTCGATCAAGGTCGGCATCAAGAGCGCGAATCCCGAAGCCGCCGCGGGCGCGGCCAGCGGCGCCGGTGCCGCGCCGCAGAAGTCGTGAGGACCCCATGGCAACGTTGAAAAACCTGGACCTCAACGCCTGGTTCGCGGACTTCTCCAGCCAGTTCCAGAACCTGAACATGCAGGAGCCCGGCCAGTGGCCGCCGGCGCCGCGTTACGTGTCGTTCATCGTGGTGGCGCTGCTCACCGTCGTGCTGGGCTGGTTCGCGGTGCTGTCGGATGAGCAATCGGCGCTCGACGCCGAGCGCGAGAAGGAACCCCACCTCAAGGAAGACTTCAACAACAAGCTGACGCAGGCGGTGAACCTGCCGGAGCTACGCAAGCAGAAGAGCCAGGTCGAGGAGTACGTCCTGCAGCTCGAGAAGCAGCTGCCCGGCAAGGCTGAGATGGATGCGCTGCTGTCGGACATCAACCAGGCGGGCCTGGGCCGAGGGCTCCAGTTCGAGCTGTTCCGTCCGGGTGGCATCGTCATGCGTGACTACTACGCCGAGCAGCCGATCGCGATCAAGGTGACGGGCCGCTATCACGACATCGGTTCGTTCACCGCGGACGTGTCCAACCTGTCCCGGATCGTGACGCTGCACGACATGTCGATCCTCGCGCCCGGAGCGACCGGCGGACAGAACGCGCCGCCGCGCACCGACACCAACGCGACCCTGACGATGGAAGCCACCGCGCGGACCTATCGCTACCTCGACCCCAACGAGGTCGCGGAGCAGAAGAAGGCTGCGGCGGCCGCGGAGAAGAAGAAATGATGCGCCTCGTTCGCTCTTCCGACCGCACGCGAGGCCTGCTGGGTCTCGTCCTGGTCGGTGCCGCCCTGGCGGGCTGCTCCGCTGGAACCGACGAACTGCAGCAGTGGATGGACGAGCAGCGCCAGCAGACGCGCCCGACCGTCAAGCCGCTGACGCCGCCCAAGACCTTCCAGCCGCAGCGCTATGAGGCGCTCGCGGTGGTTGACCCCTTCAGCACCCAGAAGCTGACGGTGGCGCTTCGGCGCGAGGCGGCGCAGCCCAGCTCGCTGCTGGCGGCCGAGATGAAGCGCCGTCGCGAGCCGCTGGAAGCCTTCCCGCTGGACAGCATGGCCATGGTCGGCAGCGTCTCGCGCGAGGGTCGTCCTTACGCGCTGCTGCGGGTCGACAACCTGCTGTATCAAGCCCGGGTCGGTGATTACCTGGGCCAGAACTTCGGCCGCATCACCAAGATCAGCGAGACCGAAATCACGTTGCGAGAAGTCGTCCAGGACGCTGCGGGCGAATGGATTGAACGCACCAGTACTCTCCAGCTTCAGGAGCAGGGACGATGAAGAACACTGTTGTGGAGAACGCTTCGATGAGCGTCCAGACGAGGGAACGAGCCGGGCGCGCCAAGCGCTGGCAAGCACTGGCCTGCGCGATGAGCCTGGCGGTGCTGATGCCGGTGCAGGCCTGGGCCCAGAACATGATCCGGTCGATCAGTTCGACCCAGCAGGGCGGCGCCGACATCGTGCGCATCGAGCTCGCGAAACCCCTGACCGAACTGCCGCGCGGCTTCGCCGTGCAAGCGCCGCCGCGCATCGCGCTGGACCTGCCGGGCGTCTCCAACGGCATGGGTCGCAATGCGGTCGAGATCAACTCCGGCAACATGCGCTCCGCCAATGTGGCGCAAGCGGGCGATCGCAGCCGCGTCGTGCTGAACCTGCGTCAGGCGAGCACCTACCGCGCGCAGCTGCAGGACAACTCGCTGCTGATCTTCCTGGACGCCGCGCCGTCGGCCGCGACGGTCGCCGCCGCGGGCCCCACCACGGCGACCACCGAGCCGGTGCATTTCGCGCCGAGCCAGAACTCGACCACGCAGGCTCTGCAGGACATCGACTTCCGTCGCGGCAATGATGGCGCGGGCCGCGTCGTGGTGAACCTGCCGAGCAGCCAGGTCGGCGTGGACATCCAGCAGCAAGGCCAGAACCTGGTGGTCGAGTTCCTGCGCAGCGCGCTGCCGGAACGCCTGCGCCGCAAGCTGGATGTGACCGATTTCGGCACGCCGGTGCAGACGGTGACGGCAACCCAGCAGGGTGACCGCGTGCGCCTGGTCGTCACGCCCAAGGGCGTGTGGGAGCACAGCGCCTACCAGAGCGACAACCAGTTCGTGCTGGAAGTGCGGCCGCAGAAGGTCGACCCGAACAAGCTGACGCAAGGCCCGGGCTACAGCGGCGACAAGCTGAGCCTGAACTTCCAGAACATCGATGTGCGCGCGCTGCTGCAGGTCATCGCCGACTTCACCAACTTCAACGTGGTGACCAGCGACACCGTCACCGGCAACGTGACCCTGCGACTCAAGGACGTGCCTTGGGACCAGGCACTGGACATCATCCTGCAGGCCAAGGGCCTGGGACTGCGCAAGTCCGGCAACGTGCTGTGGATCGCCCCGAAGGAAGAGCTGGCCAACAAGGAGAAGGCCGAGCTCGAGGCCAAGCAGGCCGTGGCCCAGCTGGAACCGCTGCGCACGCAGTCCTTCCAGATGAACTACACCAAGGCCGAGGAAGTGGCCAAGGGCCTGACCGGGCAGAACAACCAGGGCGGCAGCAGCAGCGCGAACGCGTCGCGCATCCTGTCGCCGCGTGGCAGCGTGATCTGGGAGACCCGCACGAACCAGCTGTTCGTCAGCGACATCCCGTCCAAGCTGGAAGAGATCCAGGCGCTGATCGCCAAGATCGACGTGCCGGTGCGTCAGGTGCTGATCGAGGCCCGCATCGTCGAGGCCGACGACAAGTTCGGCCGCGCGCTGGGTGTGAAGCTGGGCGCCTCCGACCTGCGGGGCCGCCAGGGCGGCATCCCGGGCTACAACGTCGGTGGCAGCAACTACGTGACGATCGGCGGCAATTACTCCGCGGTCGGATCGCAGACCAACCAGCAGACGAGCTACAACTACAACGACTCGCAGTTCGTCAACCTGCCGGCGAACGTCTCGGGTGACGCCTTCGGCGGTGCGACGGCGGCCAACTTCGCGCTGTCGCTGTTCAGCGCCACGGCGAACCGCTTCCTGAACCTGGAGATCTCCGCGCTGGAGGCTGATGGCCGCGGCAAGGTGGTGTCGAGCCCGCGCGTCGTGACGGCGGACCAGACCAAGGCGCTGATCGAGCAGGGCGAGGAAATCCCGTATCAGCAGTCGACCTCGAGTGGCGCGACCTCGATCACCTTCAAGAAGGCCGTGCTGAAGCTGGAAGTCACGCCGCAGATCACGCCGGAAGGGAACGTCATCCTGACGGTGGACGTGAACAAGGACAGCCGCGGCACGCTGACCCCCCAAGGCTATGCGATCAACAACAAGCATGTGCAGACGCTGGTGCTGGTGGAGAACGGCGGCACGGTGGTGATCGGCGGCATCTACACGCAGGAAGACCTCGAGACCGAAAACAAGGTCCCGTACCTGGGCGATATCCCGCTGCTGGGCAACCTGTTCAAGAACAAGTCGCGCAGCTCGGCGAAGACGGAACTGCTGATCTTCATCACGCCGAAGGTGGTGAGCGATCGCGTCACGGCCACGCGCTGATCGCGGCGGCGCCTCGGGCGCCGCTTCGCTGCAACGGCCGTCATGAACCAAAGGGCGTTCGCGTGAGAAATGCCGCCACAAGAGCCGGAAAGGGCCGGCGGCGCGAGCGCATATCAGAGAGGATGCCGCGGCCAGAACAAATGCTGCGGACGCAGGAGTAGCAAGACATGAAGCGAATCGAACAAGTGGCCGGCGCCGGCAACGGGATGACGCGCGGCGCCGCCCGCCTGATGCTGACGCCACGATGGTGGCCGTGCTGGCCGCTTGCGGCGGTGGTGGTGGCGGCGGTGATGCCGGTACCCCGGTGGTGGGCGGCGGCGGCACGGGCGGCGGTGGCACCACGCCGGTCACCACGCCGACGATGACCTTGGCCTTGTCCTCGTCGACGGTGACCGCGAACGCGCCGGCCACGGTGACCGCTTCGCTGCGGACCGCCACTGGCGCTCCGATTCCGGGCACGGTCGTGACGTTCACCACCGCCGGCAATCTGGGCAAGTTCGAGCCGGCCTCGGCACTGACCAATGACAGCGGCGACGCGACGGTGACCCTGTCTCCGGCCAGCGCCACCAACACCGGCGCCGACACGATCACCGCGACGGCGAGCGTCAATGCCGCCAATGTGACGGCGACCGCCGGCTTCCAGCTGACGGCTACCAACGTCACGATCACCTCGCTGACGTCGGACCTGGCTTTGCCTGCGCTCCCGCCCAACGGTGAAACCACGCTGACCGTGGCGCTGTCCTCGTCCGCGATCGGTACGCCGGTGAATGTGTCGTTGACGTCGGCGTGCGTCATCGCCGGCCGCGGCACCTTGACGCCTGCCAGCAGCGTGACGACGAGCACCGGCGTGGCGACCTTCCGCTTCCGCGACAACAGCTGCGGCAGCTTCCAGAACACCGATACCTATCAAGCGACCATCGCCGGCAGTGCGGCCACGCAGTCCTTGTCGCTGAATCTGGGCAAGCCCTCGGCCCAAAGCATCCAGTCCACCAGCAACGCGACGCAGACGATCTACCTGAAGGGATCGGGCTATACCGAGTTTGCGAATGTGTCGTTCCGACTGGTGGACGCCAGCGGCAACGGCGTGCCGAACCAGCCGATCGACCTGACCGCCAACATCTGGTCCGGCGGGCTGACGCTGGATGGTGCAACGCAGACGACGGTCACCAAGAACACCGACAACAACGGCGATGTGGTGGTCCGGGTCAATTCCGGCACGGTGCCGACGCCGGTGCGGGTGTCCGCGACGCTCAAGGGCACGTCGATCTCCACCGTGTCCAGCGCGCTGTCCATCGCGGTCGGCCTGCCTTCGCAGCTGAACTTCTCGCTGGCTCAGGGGACGATCAACATCGAAGGCGGCAGCCGTGACGGCACGGCGAACACCTATTCGATCATCGCGTCCGACCGCCTGGGCAACCCGGTGCCGGACGGAACGGCAATCAACTTCGTGTCGGAAGCTGGCCAGGTGGTGAACACGGTGTTCACGGCCAAGGATGCCAGCGGAATCTCCCGCGCCACGTCGAACTTTGTTTCGTCGGAACCGCGCCCGGCGGACGGCCGCGTCACGGTGCTGGCGTATGCGCTGGGTGAAGAGTCCTTCATCGACCAGAACGGTAACAACGTCTACGATGCCGGCGAGCAGTTCCAGAACCTCGGCTCGGTGTTCCTGGACCGCCTGTACAACAACCACTACAGCAACACCGATCAGTTCATCAAGCAGAACGACAGCACCGGGACCAACGTCTGCACGAATGATCCGAACAACGTGCTGACGCAGCCGGCTACCTCGCTGTTCAGCTTCTCCGCCTACACGCCGTATGTGCCGAACACCTGCGATGCGGGCCAGGGCAAGGCTTATGTCCGTCGTGCGGTGGAGACGGTCTTCTCGTCTTCGACGGCTGGCATCGTCTGGGGTCTGAAGGCGCCGGACAACCTGCGCGGTACCTGCCCGGACAAGCGTGAGCTGATCGACTTCGGCGCTTTTGGAGAGGAGCCCAAGGGCAGTGGTCTGTACGGCTACTACCGCGACGCGAATAACGTCGTGCAACGCTCGACCTGGCTGGGCTATTCCCAGGACGAAGCGGCTCGCCCCAACCTCCGTCAGGTGGCTCCGGTGGGTACGGGCGTCGTCTATTCGGGCGGCGCGTCGAGCCTGTCGCTGTTCTTCTTTGTCAGCGACAACAATCCGGTGGCCTTCAACCCGATGCCGGCAGGCAGCAAGGTCACGGCGACCGGCAGCGATGGTCTGACGGTCACGGTCCAGGCCGGTGCCACCACGCCGAGCACGTCCTATCCCACGGGCGCATCGATCGATGTCAAGTTCGCGGACACCACTGCGTCCGGCACTGTGTACATCACGGTTACCTCGCCCAGCGGTACTGGGGTGACGTTTGCACAGAACGTGGCCAAGGCCGCTGTCCCCGGAACTCCAGCAGCGTGCAACTGACGTTGAGCCTGGTCGGCATGCCCGGCGGTGGCAAATCCACCGTCGGCCGACTGCTGGCCAGACAGCTCGACATGCCTTTCGTCGACTCCGACGCCGAGATCGAAAAGGATCTCGGCGGTGAGTCGATCAAGGACTACTTCGCCCGTCAGGGCGAAGCGTCGTTTCGGGACCTCGAATCGCGTGTGATCGCGCGCTTGCTCGAGGGCGCGGGAACGGACCGCGAAATGATCCTGGCCACTGGCGGCGGCGCGGTGCTGCGCGAGATCAATCGCGAACGGCTCAAGGCGCATTCGACAGTCGTGTACCTTCGCTCGTCGCCTGAAGAACTCTTCCGGCGGCTGAAGCACGACACCCAGCGGCCGCTGCTGCAAGTGGCCAATCCGCTGGCGAAGCTGCGCGACCTCTATGGACAACGCGATCCCCTCTACCGCCGCTGCGCGCACTTCGTGCTCGAGTCGAGCCGCCCCTCGGTGCATGGGCTGGCCAACATGATCCTGATGCAGCTGGAACTCGCGGGTCTGATCGATCCGGCCCGGGTGGCGGCGACCGTGGGGGCGAGCGAGGCCCCGTACACTTCCGGGAATGACCGCTCCGCTTCCTGATTCCACGTCTTCCGCGGCGGCGTCGGCCGCCGGCGCGACCACGGTCGCCATCGATCTCGGCGATCGCCGCTACGACATCCAGATCGGCCCCGGACTCTTCGACGACGCGTCGACCTGGTCCGGCCTGCCGCGCGCGGCCGTCGCGCTGATCGTCACCAATGACACCGTCGCGCCGCTCTACCTCGAACGCCTGAAGCGCCAGCTGGCGCCGCATTACAAGCAGGTCGAATCGGTCATCCTGCCGGATGGGGAGCAGCACAAGAACTGGGCCTCGCTGGACCGGGTCATCGATCACCTGCTCGCCGGCGCGGCCGATCGCAAGACGGTGCTGTACGCGCTGGGCGGCGGCGTGATCGGCGACCTGACCGGCTTCGCGGCTGCCATCTACATGCGCGGCGTGCCCTTCGTGCAGGTGCCGACCACCTTGCTGGCGCAGGTCGATTCGTCGGTGGGCGGCAAGACCGCGATCAACCACCCGCGCGGCAAGAACATGGTCGGTGCGTTCTACCAGCCGGTGCGTGTGGTGGCCGATCTCGACACACTGGATACGCTGCCCGATCGCGAGTTGTCCGCCGGGTTGGCGGAGATCATCAAGTACGGACCGATCGCCGATGCGATCTTCCTCGACTGGATCGAGCGCCACCTCGACGCCCTGCTCGCACGCGACAAGTCAGCGCTGGCTCACGCGGTCAGGCGCAGCTGCGAGATCAAGGCCTGGGTCGTCGGCCAGGATGAGCGCGAGAGCGGCCTGCGCGCGATCCTGAACTTCGGCCACACCTTCGGCCACGCGATCGAGACCGGCCTCGGCTACGGCGAGTGGCTCCACGGCGAAGGGGTGGGCTGCGGCATGGTGCTGGCGTCCGAGTTGTCGGCACGACTGGGCTTGATGCCGCCAGCATTCGTCGACCGGATGACGCGCCTGCTCGAGCGCGCCCGGCTGCCGGTGAAGGCGCCGCGGATGCCGATCGAGCGCTGGCTCGAACTGATGCGCGTCGACAAGAAGAACGAGGGCGGCGAGATCCGTTTCGTCGTCATCGAGTCCCTGGGCAAGGCCGGCCTGCGGGGCGCACCCGATGCGCTGGTGGCCGAGGTGATCGAGGCCCACACCGAGCCCGGACAACGCTGAGAAGCCCGAACCCACGATGACGATGCTGCGCGCGCCCTACGCCTCCGATCCCGCGCGCAGCCGCGGTCGCCGTCATCCCGAGGCGCCGGCGCCGACCCGCAGCGAATTCCAGCGCGATCGCGACCGCATCGTCCACAGCACCGCCTTCCGTCGGCTGGTCTACAAGACGCAGGTCTTCCTCAACCATGAAGGCGACCTGTTCCGCACCCGGCTGACCCATTCGCTGGAGGTGGCGCAGCTGGGGCGTTCGATCGGGCGCAGCCTGGGCCTGGACGAGGACCTCATCGAGACCGTCGCCCTCGCGCACGACCTGGGCCACACGCCCTTCGGTCACGCCGGCCAGGACGTGCTGAACGACTGCATGAAGGCGCATGGCGGCTTCGAGCACAACCTGCAGTCGCTGCGCGTGGTCGACAAGCTGGAGCAGCGGTATCCCGCTTTCGACGGACTGAACCTCAGCTTCGAGAGCCGCGAGGGCATCCTCAAGCATTGCAGCCGCCGCGACGCGGAACGGATCGAGCAGCGTGAACCCGGCGGCGTCGCCGCGCGCTTCCTCCATGGCGGCCAGCCGAGCCTGGAGGCGCAACTCTGCAATCTGGCCGACGAGGTCGCCTACAACGCGCACGATGTCGACGACGGCGTGCGCTCGGGGCTGGTGACCCTGGAGCAGCTCGAAGAGGTGGCGCTGACGCATCGCTATCTGCGGGAGACGCTGTCGGCTTATCCGGACCTGACCGGCAAGCGACTGCTCGCGGAGACCATCCGCCGGATGCTGTCCCAGCAGGTCTACGACGTCATCGACGCCACGCGCAGCGCCATCGAGGCCGCCGCGCCGGCCGACGCCGAGGACGCCCGCACCAAGGGCCCGCTGGTGCGCTTCAGCCCCGACATGCGTCAGGCCAGCACCGAGCTCAAGCGCTTCCTCTTCAAGAACCTCTATCGCCATCCGGCGGTCCAGGCGCAGCGCGACCGCGCGGAGCAGGTGCTGCGAGAGCTGTTCCAGATCTACCTCACCGATCCCGGCCGGCTGCCGGCGGATTTCGCGGATGGCGAGGACCACGCCCGCGCCTGCGCCGACTACATCGCCGGCATGACCGACCGGTTCGCGCTCAGGGAACATGAGCGGCTCACCGGCAAGCGCCTCATCGCGGCCTGATCATGTCGGCGAATGCCGCCTCCGGCGGCTGCGAATGCTCGATCGACAGCCGGCGCCATAATTGGGGACAGACTTCCGTTCCCACCATGGCAAGACTTCCTCGGCTGGCGCTCGCCGGCCATCTGCATCACCTGATCCATCGCGGTCACAACCTGCAGCCGATCGTCGTTGACGACGAAGACCGCAAGGCCCTGCTCGCGGCGCTGCAGGACAGCGCCGCGACGCACAAGGTGGCGATCCACGCCTATGTCGTGATGCCGAATCACCTGCACCTGTTGGCCACGCCCTCCACGACGGACGGCCTGAGCCGCATGATGCAGGCGCTCGGGCGACGTTACGTGAGCGCCTTCAACCTCCGCCACGGCCGTGTGGGCACCTTGTGGGAAGGCCGTTTCCGCGCGGCGCCGCTGGAGGCGGACACCCACCTGCTCGCGGTCATGCGCAGCATTGAGCTGAACCCGGGACGCGCGGGGCTGGGCGATCCCGGCGACTACCCGTGGTCCTCCGCCGCGCACCATCTCGGCCACCGGCGCGACCCTCTGATCAGCGACCCGCCCGGCTTCTGGGCCCTGGGCAATACCCCATTCGAGCGCGAACTGGCTTGGCGTCGGTGGTTGGAGGAGGGCGAAACCGAAACCGAGCGCCAGAAGCTGATCGACTCCGCGCTGAAAGGGTGGCCGCTCGGATCGGCACGCTTCCTGCAACTGCTGGGCGAATTGAGCGAGCGCCCGATGAGTCCGCGCCCCCGCGGTCGGCCTCGCAAGGTGAAGCCGGGGGAGGCAACATGATCATTTCCTATCTGTCCCCATTTAATAGGCTCGCGCCCGCAACGCATCCTGCAATTCGAGACTGACCCCATTTAGTTATGCTTGTGCCATGCCGGCACGCGCCTTAACCTGCGCGGGTTTCGTTTTCGAGAGTTCAGGAGGCCACCGATGTCGGCAGCTCAAGATCCGCGCGCAGCGCAATCGTCGTCCCCCGCCACGACCGCCGACGCGGTTTCCGCCACGCTGCCGACGGCCGGCCCGTCCGCGACCGAGATCCGCGAGCTGGCCGCCCATGGCCTGTACAACGGCGCCAACGAGAAGGACGCCTGCGGCCTGGGCTTCGTGGCCCACATCAAGGGCCAGAAGGCCCACCACATCGTCCAGCAGGGCCTGAAGATCCTGGAGAACCTGGACCATCGCGGTGCGGTCGGCGCGGACAAGCTGATGGGTGACGGCGCCGGCATCCTGATCCAGATCCCCGACGAGTTCTATCGCGCCGAGATGGCCCAGCAGGGCGTCACGCTGCCGCCGCCGGGCGAGTACGGCGTCGGCATGATCTTCCTGCCCAAGGAACACGCCTCGCGCCTCGCTTGCGAGCAGGAACTCGCCCGTGCGATCAAGGCCGAGGGCCAGGTGCTGCTGGGCTGGCGGGACGTGCCGGTGGACCGCGACATGCCGATGTCGCCGACCGTGCGCGAGAAGGAACCGATCATTCGCCAGATCTTCATCGGCCGCGGCCCGGACATCATCGTTCCCGACGCGCTCGAGCGGAAGCTGTACGTGATCCGTAAGACGGCCTCCAGCGCGATCCAGGCGCTCCATCTGACGCACAGCCGCGAGTACTACGTGCCGTCGATGAGCTGCCGCACCGTCATCTACAAGGGTCTGCTGCTGGCCGACCAGGTGGGCAAGTACTACCGCGACCTGGCCGACCCGCGCGTGGTTTCCGCGATCGCGCTGGTGCACCAGCGCTTCTCGACCAACACCTTCCCCGAGTGGCCGCTGGCCCACCCGTACCGGATGGTGGCCCACAACGGCGAGATCAACACCGTCAAGGGCAACTTCAACTGGATGCGCGCCCGCGAAGGCGTCATGAAGTCGCCGGTGCTGGGTGACGACCTGAAGAAGCTGTACCCGATCAGCTTCGAACACCAGTCCGACACGGCCACCTTCGACAACGCCATCGAGCTGCTGACGATGTCGGGCTACCCGCTCGCGCACGCCGCGATGATGATGATTCCCGAGGCCTGGGAGCAGCACGAGTGGATGGACGAGCGCCGCCGCGCGTTCTACGAGTACCACGCCGCGATGATGGAGCCGTGGGACGGCCCCGCCGCCATGGTCTTCACCGACGGTCGCCAGGTCTGCGCCGCGCTGGACCGCAACGGCCTGCGTCCGGCCCGCTACTGGGTCACCGATGACGACCTCGTCGTGCTGGCCTCCGAATCCGGCGTGCTCCCCATTCCGGAATCGCGGGTGGTCCAGAAGTGGCGCCTGCAGCCCGGCAAGATGTTCCTGATCGACCTGGAGCAGGGTCGCATCATCGACGACGAGGAACTGAAGACGCAGTACGCGAACGCGCGTCCCTACCGCCAGTGGATCGAGAACGTGCGGGTCAAGCTCGACGAGATCCCCGCGCCGGAAGCGGCCGCGCCGGTGTTCCCCGCTTCGCTGCTGGACCGCCAGCAGGCCTTCGGCTTCACCCAGGAAGACGTGAAGTTCCTGCTCGCGCCGATGGCCGCGAACGGCGAGGAAGGCATCGGCTCGATGGGCAACGACAGCCCGCTGGCCGTGCTGTCCGACAAGAACAAGCCGCTCTACAACTACTTCAAGCAGCTGTTCGCGCAGGTCACCAACCCGCCGATCGACCCGATCCGCGAAGCGATCGTGATGTCGCTGAACAGCTTCATCGGTCCCAAGCCCAACCTGCTGGACATCAACGCGGTGAACCCGCCGATGCGCCTGGAGGTGACGCAGCCGGTGCTGGACTTCGCATCGATGGCTCGTCTGCGTGCGATCGAGCACCACACCAACGGCAAGTTCAAGCCTTACGAGCTCGACATCACCTACCCGCTGGACTGGGGCCGCGAGGGCGTGGAGGCGCAGCTGGCCTCGCTGTGCGCTGAAACCGTGGACGCCATCAAGGGCGGCCACAACATCCTCATCATCACGGACCGTCACCTGAGCGCGAACCGGGTCGCCATCCCGGCGCTGCTGGCGCTGTCGGCGGTGCATCACCACCTGGTCCGCGAAGGCCTGCGCACCACCTGCGGCCTGGTCGTCGAGACCGGCACGGCACGCGAGGTCCACCATTTCGCGGTGCTCGCGGGCTTCGGCGCCGAAGCGGTCCATCCCTACCTCGCCCTGGAGACGCTGCAGGCGATGAGCGCGGAGCTGCCGGCGGCGCTGTCGGCCGACAAGGCGATCTACAACTACATCAAGGCGGTGGGCAAGGGACTGTCGAAGATCATGTCCAAGATGGGCATCTCGACCTACATGTCCTATTGCGGCGCGCAGATCTTCGAGGCCATCGGCCTGAAGTCCGACTTCGTCGCGAAGTACTTCCGCGGCACGCCGACGCAGGTCGGCGGCATCGGCGTGTTCGAGGTCGCCGAGGAAGCGCTGCGGCTGCATCGCGCCGCCTTTGGCGACGACCCGGTGCTGGAGCACATGCTGGACGCCGGCGGCGAATACGCGTGGCGCACCCGCGGCGAGGAGCACATGTGGACCCCCGACGCGATCGCCAAGCTGCAGCACAGCACGCGATCGGGCAAGTTCGACACGTACAAGGAATACGCCCAGCTGATCAACGACCAGAGCCGCCGCCACATGACGCTGCGCGGCCTGTTCGAGTTCAAGTTCGACCCGACCCAGGCGATCCCGCTCGAGGAGGTCGAGCCGGCCGCCGAGATCGTCAAGCGCTTCGCCACCGGTGCGATGTCGCTGGGCTCGATCTCGACCGAGGCGCACGCGACGCTGGCCGTCGCGATGAACCGCATCGGCGGCAAGAGCAACACCGGCGAGGGCGGCGAAGACCCGGCGCGGTATCGCAATGAGCTCAAGGGCATCAAGATCACGGCCGGCACGAAGATGTCGGACGTCGTCGGCAGCAAGGTCGTCGAGGTCGATTACGAACTGCAGGACGGCGACTCGATGCGCTCGCGCATCAAGCAGGTCGCGTCGGGCCGCTTCGGCGTCACGACCGAGTACCTGGTCAGCGCCGACCAGATTCAGATCAAGATGGCCCAGGGCGCCAAGCCCGGCGAGGGCGGTCAACTGCCCGGCGGCAAGGTCACCGACTACATCGGCTTCCTGCGCCATTCGGTGCCGGGCGTGGGCCTGATCTCGCCGCCGCCGCACCACGACATCTATTCGATCGAGGACCTGGCGCAGCTGATCCACGACCTGAAGAACGTCAACCAGCGCGCCGACGTCTCGGTCAAGCTGGTCTCGGAAGTCGGCGTGGGCACGATCGCGGCGGGCGTGGCCAAGGCCAAGGCCGACCACATCGTGATCGCCGGCCATGACGGCGGCACCGGCGCGTCGCCGTGGTCGTCGATCAAGCATGCCGGCACGCCGTGGGAACTGGGCCTGGCCGAAGCGCAGCAGACGCTGGTGCTGAACCGCCTGCGCGGCCGCGTCCGCGTGCAGGCCGACGGCCAGATGAAGACCGGCCGCGACGTCGTCATCGGCGCGCTGCTGGGCGCCGACGAGTTCGGCTTCGCGACCGCGCCGCTGGTGGTCGAGGGCTGCATCATGATGCGCAAGTGCCACCTGAATACCTGCCCGGTCGGCGTCGCGACGCAGGATCCGGTGCTGCGCAAGAAGTTCAGCGGCAAGCCCGAGCATGTCGTCAACTACTTCTTCTTCGTGGCCGAGGAAGCGCGCCAAATCATGGCGCAGCTGGGCATCCGCAAGTTCGATGAGCTGATCGGCCGCGCCGACCTGCTCGACACGAAGAAGGGCATCAGCCACTGGAAGGCCAAGGGCCTGGACTTCACCCGCGTCTTCCATCGCCCGGAACTGCCGGCCGACGTGGCCCGCCTGCACAACGATCACCAGGACCACGGCCTGGACCGCGCGCTGGACGTCAAGCTGATCGAGAAGTGCCTGCCCGCCTTCGAGAAAGGCGAGAAGGTGCGCTTCATGCAGGAAGTGACCAACGTTCGCCGGACGGTGGGCGCGATGCTGTCGGGCGAACTGATCCGCCGTCGTCCGGAAGGGCTGGAGGACCAGACCATCTTCATCCAGATGGAAGGCACGGGTGGCCAGAGCTTCGGTGCCTTCCTGGCGCCGGGCATCACCTTCTACCTGATCGGCGACGCCAACGACTACACCGGCAAGGGCCTGTCCGGCGGCCGTGTGGTGGTGCGCCCGTCGATCGACTTCCGGGGTGACGCGACGAAGAACATCATCGTCGGCAACACCGTGCTGTACGGCGCGACCAAGGGCGAGGCCTTCTTCCGCGGCGTCGCGGGCGAGCGCTTCGCGGTGCGGCTGTCCGGCGCAACCGCGGTCGTCGAGGGCACGGGCGACCACGGCTGCGAGTACATGACCGGCGGCACCGTCGCCGTTCTCGGCAAGACCGGTCGCAACTTCGCCGCCGGCATGAGCGGTGGCGTCGCGTACGTCTACGACGAGGATGGCCAGTTCGCCAAGCGCTGCAACACGGCGATGGTCTCGCTGGACAAGCTGCTGCCCGCGCACGAGCAGGAAGCCACGATGGACAGGGCGATCTGGCACAAGCTCGGCGATGGCGAGGCCCGCACCGACGAGGCGATCCTCAAGAAGCTGATCGAGGATCACCACCGCTGGACCGGCAGCCAGCGCGCCCGCGACATCCTGGACCACTGGGCCGAGTCGCGCGCCAAGTTCGTGAAGGTGTTCCCGACGGAGTACCGCCGCGCGCTGGGCGAGCTGGGTGCCGCCAAGGAAGCCGCCGCCACGATCGCCCACGCCAAGGCGCCCGCCGCCAAGGCCAAGGTCTGATCCGTCGCATCGAAGTCGCAAGAGATTCAGGAATTCAGGAGCGAGCCGCCATGGGAAAAGTCACCGGCTTCATGGAGTACGAACGTCTGGAAGAGGGCTATGAGCCCGTCGAGGCGCGTCTCAAGAACTACAAGGAATTCGTCATCGGCCTGAACGTCGAGCAGGCGAAGCAGCAGGGCGCCAGATGCATGGACTGCGGGACGCCGTTCTGCAACAGCGGCTGCCCGGTCAACAACATCATTCCGGACTTCAACGACCTGGTGTACCGGGGAGGCGATGCTGACTGGAAGAGCGCCATCGCGGTGCTGCACTCGACCAACAACTTCCCCGAGTTCACCGGCCGCATCTGCCCCGCCCCCTGCGAGGCCGCCTGCACGCTCAACGTCAATGACGACGCGGTGGGCATCAAGTCGATCGAGCACGCGATCATCGACCGCGCCTGGGCCGAGGGCTGGGTACCGCCCAGACCTGCGAAGGTCAAGACCGGCAAGACGGTGGCGGTCGTGGGTTCCGGCCCGGCCGGCTTGGCCGCGGCGCAGCAGTTGGCGCGCGCGGGCCACAGCGTCACCGTGTTCGAGAAGAACGATCGTGTCGGCGGCCTGCTGCGCTACGGCATCCCCGACTTCAAGATGGAGAAGAGCCACATCGACCGCCGCGTCCAGCAGATGGAAGCGGAGGGCGTGGTGTTCCGCACCGGCGTCATGGTGGCCCACCTGCCCGAGGGATCCAAGGTCACCAACTGGGCCAAGGATGTGGTCACGGCCGATGAACTGACCGAGAAGTTCGATGCCGTGCTGCTCGCCGGCGGTGCCGAGCAGTCGCGCGACTTGCCGGTGCCGGGCCGCGACCTGGCTGGCGTGCATTTCGCGATGGAGTTCCTGCCGCAGCAGAACAAGGTGAATGCCGGCGACAAGCTCAAGAACCAGCTGCGCGCCGACGGCAAGCACGTCATCGTGATCGGCGGTGGCGACACCGGCAGCGACTGCGTCGGCACCAGCAACCGTCACGGCGCCAAGAGCGTCACCCAGTTCGAGCTGATGCCGCAGCCGCCGGAGGTCGAGGACCGGCCGCTGACCTGGCCCTACTGGCCGATCAAGCTGCGCACCTCGTCCAGCCACGAGGAAGGCTGCGAGCGCGAATTCGCGATCGCGACCAAGGAATTCCTCGGCGAGAAGGGCAAGGTCACCGGCGTGAAGACGGTGCGCGTGGAGTGGTCCAACGGCAAGATGGTCGAGGTTCCGGGCAGCGAGCAGGTCCTGAAGGCGGACCTGGTGCTGCTGGCGATGGGTTTCGTCAGCCCGGTCGCGTCGATCATCGATGCCTTTGGCGTCACCAAGGATGCCCGCGGCAACGCCAAGGCGACCACCGATTTCAACGGCGGCTACAAGACGAACGCGGCGAAGGTGTTCGTGGCCGGCGACATGCGCCGCGGCCAGTCGCTGGTGGTCTGGGCCATCCGCGAAGGCCGGCAGGCGGCACGCTCGGTCGATGAGTTCCTGATGGGGGACAGCGCGTTGCCGCGTTGATCAGCCGGATCCAGAAAGCGAAAACCCGCTGTCGTGAGACAGCGGGTTTTTTCATGCCCACGGAGCCGTAGCGAGCGGCTGACAAGACGAAAAAAAGCCCGGCGGGTGCCGGGCTTCGGTTGTGGAGCGGGCGATCAGAGCGCGCCGTTCGTGCTGTTGCGCAGCGGGATTTCGCGCCAGTTCAGGATCTTGGCGCCGACCGCCGAGCCCTGGTTGGGCTTGCTTCGGCACAGCGGATCGCCCGGGGGGCAGACGTTGCACGTCGGATCCTTCGCATCGCAGGTCGTCTTGGGCGACGAGGGAGTCGACCCGCTGAGGACCAGGTCCACGCCCTCGTCCGTCTTCACGAACAGCATGTCCGTGACGGCGAAGCCCGGATCCAGGTAGGCCGCGTTGTTGGCGAACTGCGTCTGACCGCTGGAAAGATCGATCAGGTAGACACGGCTGACACCACCGGGGTTGCAGGCATCGGCCGTCGACGGCAGCGTCGCGGAGAAGGCGGCGAAGCTCAGGTAGTAGGTCGGGTCATTCAGCACGCGGTAGCCCGAAGGCAGATCGAAGTACCAGCCCGATTTCACCTTGTAGTCGATGCTCGCCTTCTGCGTCAGGTCCGTGAGCTGCACCAGGTTGGCCGAGGTGATCGGGAACACGTTGTTGGTCGGCGCGTCGCCCGAATTGCTGAACTTGGCGACCGTGCCGTCGACGACGCCGTACAGACGCTGCAGCTGCGTGCTGTTGATGTCGTTGGCATTGAGCATCTTGCCGGTGCCGAAGGCCAGGAACCGACGGTAGGTGTTGGTATCGCCGATGGGCACGACCGCCGTGGTGATCGGCTGTGGCGTGTTGTTCGGACCGACCGCGCGTGCCACCTTCACCAGGTTGGGATAGCCATTGCTGCCGGAGCGCAGGTCCGCACGCCAGACATTGCCGCGCAGGTCGCCGCCGTAGACCGACTCGACCACCAGCGTCGACAGGTCGGGATAGAACGGCGTCAGCTGGTTCAGACCGGCTGGATCGCCGGCAGAGGCGTCGTCGGACAGCGCGTCCGCGCTGATCGTCGTGATGATCGCGCCGGTCTTCGGGTTGAGCACGTAGATGCGGGCCTTGCCGGAAGCATTGTTGTGGCCGGTCGGAACCAGCACCACCCAGCCGTGCGTGGCCGTCTTGGTGATCACGGGTTCGCCGAACAGCATGCCCATGTCCGGCGCGGTGAACTCCCACAGCACCTTGCGCACCGCATCGTCTTCGCTGGTGACGTCCGACAGGTCGGTCAGGTCCAGCGCGTAGACGCTGCGCCCGCCCTTGCCCAGGCCGCCGACGACGATCGTGTGCCAATCGGCGGCACCGCGCTGGCCATCGACATAGCCGAAGTCCACATCCATCGCCGTCGGACGGGCGTCGACGAAGAAGCGGTGGTTGAAGTTGGGATTGCCCAGGATGGCCAGGCCGTCGGTGCCCGGTGTGGCCGGGTTGCTGGGGCCGGCGAACAGCGCGCCCGGGATGTAGGCGAAGATCTCGCGGCCGGCGGTGCTGCCCGTCAGCGAGCCATCAATCACGTGCACCATGCCCGCGTTCGTGCCCACCACCAGGTAGTTCGGACGCTTCTTGGTGGCGACAGCCGCCTTGTACGCCGCGTAGCCAGGGTTGGCACCTTCCGACAGGTTCATCGACGGTTGAGCGACCACGGTGACCTTGGAGTTGACGATGTCGCCTACCAGTGACGAGCGGGTGCGGTACTTGCCGGTGCCCTCGTTCGACTGGTCCCCGCGCAGGTAGTTCACATACTCGTCGGTGGTGTCGGTGGTGTTGTAGCTGGTGACCAGGCCGGCCTGCTGAGCGGAGCCCACGCTGGAGGTCTTCTGGAAGCGCACCGCCCTCTTGGTGTCGGTGTTGTAGGTCACCACTCGACGGTCGTCCTTCCAGCCCGTGCCGGCGAGTTGAGCCGCCAGCTTGGTGGAGAAGCGCCAGGCCTCGACCTGCGTGGTGGCGGTGCTGCCGTTGGCGGCGCTGAGCGTGCTGGCAATGACCTCGCCGGTCCACTGCTTGGCGTCGTACTGCGTGGCGTAGCTGGCCACGCCGGCGGCCGTGATCTGCTGCGAGGCGGTGCTGAAGGCGGTCGAGTACGCCTTCATCCGCGAGGCGATGCTCGCGAATGCGTTGGACAGGCCACTCACCATCTGGTCCGCCTTGGCGGCCGTGAAGTAGGTATCGGGGCGCAGTTGACCGCCGACGGTGTCGGTGCTGTCGCCGGTGTGCCACCAGCCTTGCGTCAGGTCCGTCGTGCGGGTCAGCGGGTTGAAGTCCGTCGGCAGGTTGGCGCCACCGTAGCGCGTGGCCAGGTAGTACTGGTTGTTGGACTTGTAGGCGCCGAACTCGAGCACGTCCAGCCAGTACGTTTGCACCGTCTGCATGCCGGCCGAGTTCTTGTCCGATTCCGCGTCCGGGCGGATGTCGGTCGAGTTGGCCCAGTACGCCATGCCCGCGATCAACGCGCCGTTGTTGTTGCAGCAGCCGTTATAGCCCTGGACATTGCCCAGCGAGGCATTGACGCCGCTGAGCTTGCCCACGCGGTTGGTCCATTCGACGGCATCGAAGGCCTTGTCGTCGGTCACTTCGGTCGGCTTGGTCGGCTCTGAGGAGCCGGTCGCGCCCGGCAGGTTGCGGTCCGCGTGGGTGTTGACGTCGCCGATGCCCAGGATGAAGTTCTTCTGGCAGGAATACTCCATCGGGTCGCCCCAGTTGGAGATCACCGGGAAACCGTCGGCCTGCGCGGCCCGCGTGGTCTTGCTGCTGGGAGCGGAGTAGCTGGCGACGTTGCCGAGATTGCGGTAGTAGCGCAACGCGGCGTAATAGAGTTCGCCGACCGGGTCGTAGGTCTTGTACGAACCCGAGGCGCCGAACTTGTTCAGGTAGTTCATCACCCCGCTGTAACTGACGTTGACCCCATAGTAGGCGGCCATGTCCGCCACATCGTTGATGTTCGCGCTCGCGTCGACGTTGGGGTTGTCCACCATGATGCCGGTGTTCGGATCCCATTCGCGCTGCGCGTTCGCGACGGGATCGCCGCCCGGCACCGGTTTGGTCGGACCGACGTACTTCTGGCGCGAGCGCAGAACGCCGCCATCGCGGCCCAGGGTGGCGTCATTGAGATAGCCGAACGCGCTGAACCGGATCTGGCTGGCGTAGTCCTGAATCAGACCCTCCGGCTTGTAGATCGTGTTGTTGGCGTAAGGCTTGCAGTTCTGTTCCAGGTAGCTGTTGTTCGCCGAGCTCAGCGTGTTGTCGCAGACGCGGACGCGGATGTCGACCAGATACGAGACGCCGCCGTTCCACGAGGACGACGTGGGATCGAAGGCCGTGGGGTTGCCGCTGTTGTTGTCTCCGCTGTTGGAGATGCGCATGCTCACGCCAAGGCCCTGGATACGCATCTTCAGGCCGTTCCAGGCGTTGCCGTTCTGATCCACCAGTGGCGTGGCGCCGGCGACGATGGTCTGCGAGGTGATGGAGCGATCGGGGAAGTTGCCGGTGTTGCCCTGGCCGCTGGCATAGGCCTTCTGCAGGACGGTGGCCGTCGTCGTGTCGACCACCCGCGACCCACCGGTCAGCGCCCACCGGAACGGGTCGATGGTCTGCATGGTGGCGTAGTTCAGGAAGTTGCCGCTCCACTTCTTGCTGCAGACGTGGCTTGCCGCCTTGGCCGTCGGCGCGAAGTGGTCCACCGGGATCGCGGTCGTGGACTTCCTGTAGTCGTAACACTTGTTGGGGTCGAAGTACCCGAGGTAGGTCGACGCCGGGTTGTAGGTCGCGTCGGTGTGGGCGTTGCTCACGGCGGTCGGATATTCCACCGACAGTGCCAGGGCCAGGTTGCCCGGCACCGCGACGGAGGCGAACACCGGTTTGTCGGCCAGCACGGTCTGCGCATTGGCGATCGACATCGCGGCCAACAAGGCCGCGGCGCCGCTCAGGCGCAAGGAAAGACGAGAGGGGAACATCGAGGGCCTCTGATCAGTTCAAGGTGGTGAACGTACTCTGATAGAACGAGTACGCGTTGTGCGGGCCGGTGACGCGCACGGTGATGCGATAGGTCGGTTGGGGCTGCGGCTTCGGATTGCCGGGCTTGGCCCCGAAGTTGTTGGCCCGGCCCAGCATCTGGCAGTTGGCCGGATCGAAGGCGCCGGTGTTCAAGCACAGCCGGTCGATCAGGTAATGGACGGTGACGTTGTCGCTGGCCAGCTTGATCTCGTTGGCCGAGCTGCCCAGGCCGGACAGCCCGCCGCCGGTGGTCGTGTCCAGCAGCGCCAGCGGAATGCCGGAAGCGTCGCTCGGGAGCATCGTCGCGCTGTAGTTCTGTGCCGCGTTGCTGGTCCAGCGCGCCGAGGTCAGCGCCAGGGCGCCGCCAGGGGACAGGGCCGTGCTGGCGAGGCGGATGGCGCGTTCGCTCTGGTTGGTCATCTCGCGCTTGAAGCCGAAGTAACCGACGCTGGCCAGCGTCACGTTCATCGATTTCATCGCGGCGGCGGCGCCGATCAGAAGCACGGCGAGGGTGATCAGCGCGATCACCATGATCACGCCGCGCTGGCGCTTGGGGAGGGTCGGGGCGGTGGAACGCATGGGAGGCCTCGGGATGGGGACGGCGGCGGACGGGGACGGTCCGCTCAAGGCGGCACCGGACGCGCGGGAGCCGTCAGGATGGCGTTGCGCACCGGCACCGTCAGTTCGATGAGGCGGTAATGGCGAAGCTGCTCGGCCTCGGGGAGCTTGATCGTCGTCTGCATCGCCGCCGGCAAGGCGGAGAACATGGTGAAGGTTCCGGGCGAGACGTATTCCTTGTCGCGCTCGATCCGGTCCCCGCGCACCAGCATCGAGATGCTCACGGCCACGATGTCGGCGCCCAGTGCCGGGGTCGCGGTCAGTCCGGCGGCGTTGTAGGGAGCGGCGGACGGATTGACCCAGCTCGTGATCACGCCGTTGCCCGCGGGCGCCACCCCGAAGCGCACGCGGAAGTCGATCACGTTGTCGGCCAGCGGCACCGGGAGGTCGGCATTGGGGATGTTGTTCATCTGCAGCATGTCGTAGGCGACCAGTTGCCGCTTGTCATTGATGCCGATCAGCTGGAAATGGGGCTGGTTGCCATTGATGTTGCCGAGGTTGGTCACGCTCAAGGGACTGGACACGCCGTAGCTGACCAGGTTGTTGGTCCCGACCGCGGCCGCGTAGTAGGGGCCGTCGAGCGGCACGCCCGGGGCGGCGGAGCCGACGAAGTTCGGCGCCACCTGGGTGATCAGGCAGCGGCGCGAGAGCTCGGTGAGCATCAGCAGGTCGCCGCCGCGAAGGCCCAGCGTGTTGTTCATGTTGAAGGCGTTCACCTGCACGGTGCCGGTGACCACTTCCTGGGGCGCTTCGCTCATGCCCGCGGAGGTGGTCATGATCTGGATGACGTCGGACGGACCGTTGCCGAACTTCGCGTCGAATCCGAGTCCCGCATAGACAACGATGGGCATCGCCGCCACGGCCCCCGGAACGTTCTGGAACGGGGCGGGGAAAGCCGACTGGCGCGGCAGGATCGGCGCGCCATTGCGCGCGACATCGAGCGGGCAGCCGAAGCTCAGGGCCTGGTTCTGGAACAGGCCGGAACCGATGCTGCGCAGCTGGCGGTCCAGGTCGTAGGACAGGTAGCCGCTGTTCTGGGCCAGGTCGGAAGTGGTGGCGCTCTGGCGCTTCGACTTGTCGAAGGCGTTCATCATGATGCCGAGCGCGGCCATGAGCACCAGGCCGATCGTCATCGAGATCAGCAGCTCGACCAGGGTGAAGCCGAAGGCCGCGCGCATGGCGCCACGGCGGAGGAGGGGACGGCGATGCATCGTCATGGTCAGTTCAGTCGCACGTCGGTGTAGTACGTACGCGCATCGCCGGCAGGCGTCTTCCACGTGATCGTGATGCGCTTGGTGTTCGCGAGCGTCCCGACCGGCGCATCGGCAACATCGCCCTTCGCGCCGACGAGGCCGGAGGCCGAGACGCGCGCCTGCCATGCAGCGATGGTGGGCGGCAGGCTCGTGTTGTAGAGCCACATGTCGTTGGCCATTTCCGAGGCCAGGGTGGCCGCACGCTGGTTTTCATCGGCGCCGGAACTGGCCTGCGAGGCACGGGCCATCAGCGCGACCAGGCCCACGATGCCGATCGTCATGACCAGCATCGCGACCATCAATTCGATCAGCGTCATGCCTCGGGCGCGCGCCCGGGAAGGGCGCGCGCGCGACTTGGTGAGAAGGTGTTCATTCGGTGGCCGCCTTGTTGACGGCTTCACAGCCGTCGGGTTCGGAGTCCGACAGCAGACGCTCGCGGTCGCACAGACGCACCGTCCCGCCCAGGGTCACCCAGACGGACAGCTTCTTCTGATTGGCGGCTGTCGAACTGGAGTCGATCCAGTAGATCGAGTTGCCATCGGCATTGACGTTGCAGGAGGCGCCGGCCACCGGGGCGTTGAGCATCACGGGCCGCCCGTTGGGGCCGAAGCAGACTGCCGTCGGTCCGGTGATGGTGATGTTGGAGGTCGCATCCGTCACCGAACCGCACTGGAGCGGCTGCGTGGGCGCGGGTTGGGTGATCAACGGGTTCGCGATCAGCTGGACCACCCAGAATCGGCCCGTGGCCGACGCAGCCGAGTTCAGCGCGCAGCTGGAATCGTCGGTGCGGTAGAAGACCACCGGCTGGTAGGAGTTGATCGCCTGGGCCTGCGCGTTGCGCAAGCTGGTGGAGAGCGAGCTGCCGGCTGTCCGGATCTGGGCATTGGTGGCCCAGGATCTCATCGTCGGCGCGGCCAGGGCCGTCGTCAGGCCGATGATCGCCAGCACGATCATCAGCTCGATCAACGAGAACCCGCGTGACGCGCGGCCCTTCGTCCTCAGCATGCTTCACCCTTCACCATCACCCACCGGCTGGTGCAGGTGTTCCAGCCCGTGGGCGCGCCGGTGGTCTGGCGCTTGTCCGCCTGGTCGACGGTGAAGACGAAATCCTTCAGCAGCGTTTCGGTGCTGGTGGCCTTCAGCGTGTAGGAGCTGGCGCCTGGCGCGTCGCAGCCGATCGTGAACTTGCCGTTCTTGCGCGGCGTCGAGCACGGCGGCGTGGCCGAACCGCTGGCCGCATAGGTGCGGAAGTTCTGGTAGTAGGCTTCCATGTCGGCCCGCATCATCGTCAAGCCGGTGGCCGCGTCGGCGAGGGCGCCGCGCATGTAGTACGACCGGTAGCTCGGCAGCGCGATCGCCGCCAGGATGCCCACGATCGCCACCACGATCATCAACTCGATCAGCGTGAAGCCACGCGACGTGGACCGGCGAGCCGGCGACGAAAAGTTCCCGAACATAAGCGCTCCTGTTTGCTGAAATTATCGGCAGCCGCCCCTGGAAGGCGAGGCCGCTCGTCGTGCCTCGGATTCCGCCCGTCTCGCGGCGGCCTTCGACTGTGACGTCCGTCACGGTTTGGCGCCCGTTGACGCCTTGTGCAAGCGTCGCCGGGCGTCCCGCGCACCGGCCCCGCCCATCGGCAAGCCACGCACGCGGGCCCATTGTGACCAGCGGTTACGCGTCGCGAAGCCCTCGATCCCGGCGTCAATCCCCCTTCATCGGGCTGTCGCATATCGCCACCCCGCCCCAGGTGTCCTCCGGCATCAATTCGGGCTTTACCCTATGATCCCGGCTCCCGGACGCCTGCCGCCCGGCATCGTCCCGGATCTATTCCAAGAAATGGCATTCACCGATCCCTCCTCCTCCCCTGACGCCCGCCCGCTGATCGAGGTGAAGGGCGTGACTGTCGGTTATGGCGACCGGGTCATCCTGAAGGACGTCAACGTCACCCTGCCGCGCGGCAAGGTGATGGCGCTGATCGGATCCTCCGGCGGCGGCAAGACGACGCTGCTGCGGCTGCTGACCCGGCAACTGCGCCCGCAGTCCGGGCAAGTGCTGTTCGACGGGCAGGACCTGGCGCCGATGGACCAGACCCAGCTCTACGCCCAGCGCCGGCGCATGGGCATGCTGTTCCAGTTCGGCGCCCTGTTCACCGACCTCAGCGTGTTCGAGAACGTCGCCTTCCCGCTGCGCGAGCACACCCGCCTGCCCGAGCCGATGATCCGCGACCTGGTCCTGATGAAGCTCAACGCGGTCGGCCTGCGCGCGCCCGCGACCTGATGCCCAACGAGGTCTCCGGCGGCATGGCGCGCCGGGTCGCGCTGGCGCGTGCCATCGCGCTGGATCCCGACCTGGTGCTCTACGACGAGCCCTTCGCGGGCCTGGATCCGATCTCGCTGGGCGTCACCGCCCGCCTGATCCGCGACCTGAACGACGCGCTCGGCCTGACCAGCGTCATCGTCTCGCACGACATCCATGAAACCTTCGGCATCGCCGACCACGTGGTGATGGTCGCCAACGGCGGCGTCGTCGCCCAGGGCACGCCGGAGGAGCTGCGTCACAGCCAGGATCCGCTGGTGCACCAGTTCGTCAACGCCGAGTCCGACGGTCCGGTGCGCTTCCATCAGCCCGCCAAGCCGGTGCGCGAAGACTTCGGGCTGCCCCAGGAGATCTCCGCATGATCGGCCTCGCGACCTCCATCGGGCGCGGCCTGCGCCTGAAGCTCGGCGACTGGGGCTGGTCGGCGCGGCTGCTCGGCGCCCTGCTGCTGCACCTGGGCGCGTGCCTGCGCCGCTTCGCGCTGGTGCGCGAGCAGATCTATTTCCTCGGCAACCGCTCGCTGTCCATCATCGGCGTGTCCGGGCTGTTCGTCGGTTTCGTGCTGGCGCTGCAGGGCTACTACACCCTGCAGCGTTACGGCTCGGCCGAGGCCGTCGGCCTGCTGGTCGCCCTCAGCCTGGTGCGCGAACTGGGACCGGTGGTGGCGGCCCTGCTGTTCGCCGGCCGGGCCGGCACCTCGCTGACCGCCGAGATTGGCCTGATGAAGGCCGGTGAGCAGCTCAGCGCCATGGAGATGATGGCGGTCGACCCGGTGCAGCGCGTGCTGGCGCC
>NZ_VOSR01000119.1:0-8427 GCF_007997345.1 Mitsuaria sp. TWR114 | reverse complement strand
AGGCGGTTGGCCTGCACGATCACGCCGATGGCCGAGGCGATCTGCGCCCGCGCCGCCTTGGCCGGCAGGTCCACGCCGGCCATCGCGATCATGCTTTCGAGCCGCGCCAGCGCGTCGCGCGGCGTGTTGGCATGCACCGTCGTCATCGAGCCCTCGTGGCCGGTGTTCATCGCCTGCAGCATGTCCAGCGCCTCGGCGCCGCGCGTCTCGCCCAGGATGATCCGGTCCGGGCGCATGCGCAGCGCGTTGCGCACCAATGCGCGCTGCGCCACCTCGCCGCGGCCCTCGATGTTGGGCGGGCGCGTCTCCAGCCGTACCACGTGCGGTTGCTGCAGCTGCAGCTCGGCTGCGTCCTCGATGGTCACGATGCGCTCGTTGTGCGGGATCGCGCCGCTGAGGATGTTCAGCAGCGTCGTCTTGCCCGAGCCCGTGCCGCCCGAGATCAGGATGTTGGCCCGCGCCTGCGACAGCGCCGCCAGGAAACGCGCCATCTCGGCCGAAATGGACTTGAACTCGATCAGGTTCTCCGCCTTCAGCGGCACCGCGGCGAAGCGCCGGATCGAGAGGATGGGCCCGTCGATGGCCAGCGGCGGAATGATCGCGTTGACGCGCGAGCCGTCGGGCAGCCGAGCGTCCACCATCGGGCTGGCTTCGTCCACGCGCCGGCCGATGCGCGACACGATCTTGTCGATGATCTTGAGCAGGTGGTCGTCGTCGGCGAAGCGCACGTCGGTGAGCTCCAGCCGGCCGCGTCGCTCGACGTAGACCTGCGCATGCGTGTTGACGAGGATGTCCGACACCGTCGGATCGGCCAGCAGCGGCTCGATCGGGCCGAAGCCCAGCATCTCGTACTGGATGTCGCGCACCAGCGCACGGCGCTCGGCGGCGTTGAGGACCAGGTTCTCCTCGAACAGCAGCCGCTCCACCATCTGCCGCAGTTCGTCGCGCAGCGCGTCCGCGCCCAGCCCGTCCATCGCCTCCAGGTCCAGCCGGCCCAGCAGCAGCTGGTGGATGCGGAACTTGGTCGCCTGGTAGGCCTGCGTGGGCGCGCCGGCGAGGTCCTCGGGCGCGCCGTCGGCGGGCACGAAACCCGGCACCGCGGCCCCCAGCCGCTCGCGCAGCGTCATGGTCATGTCCTTCATGCGGATGCTCCCCGGAACAGGCCCGACAGCCAGCGCCGCTGCGGCACCGGCGCCTCGGGCGCGACGCCGGCGGCCAGCTCGCGCAGGGCCCGCGCGATGCTGCTGGCCGGCTGGGCCGCGAGCCTGCTGCGCTACGCGCAGCTGCGGCGCATGGCGGCGGTCGCGCAGCGCTCGGTGCTGCGCCTGCGCGAGCAGGTCTACGCCCATGTGCTGGCGCAGCCGATGGCCTTCTTCGACCGCAGCATCACCGGCCAGCTGCTGAGCCGCATCACCAACGACACGGACGCGGTCAACAACCTGTACCGGCAGGTGCTGTTCGTGATGCTGGACTCGACCATCGTCGTGGCCGGCGCGCTGGTCGCGATGGCATGGCTGGACTGGCGGCTGATGCTGATCGTGCTGGCGCTGGTGCCGGCGAGCTCCGGGATCATCTGGCTCTACCAGCGCGCCAGCAGCGGCCCGGTGCAGAAGGCGCGGGCGCTGCGGGCCGAGCTCAACGCGCAGATGGCCGAGAGCATGGCAGGCATGGCGATGCTGCAGTCGGCTGGCGCCGCGCAGCGCTTCGCCGCGCGCTACGAGACGGCCAACCAGGCGCAGCTGCAGGCGCGCGTGCAGGAGCTGCGCGCCAATGCCTGGCTGCTGCGGCCGGCGCTGGACCTGCTCAACGTGCTGCTGATCGTGACGGTGATCTACGGCTTCGGGCAGCGCGAGCTGTCGGGGATGGAGGTCGGCCTGCTCTACGCCTTCCTGGCCTACATCGCCCGGGTCGTCGAGCCGCTGATCCAGATCACGATGCAGTTCAGCCAACTGCAGCAGGCGCTGGTGGCAGCATCGCGGGTGCGCGCACTGCTGCGCGAGCCGTCCGAGCCGCGCTCGCACCGACCGGACCTGGTGGTCGGCGCCGGCGCGATCCGCTTCGAGCACCTGCACTTCGCCTACACGCCGGAGCAGCCGGTGCTGCGCGACCTGGATCTGGACATCCCCGCCGGCAGCTTTGTCGGCATCGCGGGCCACACGGGCTCGGGCAAGTCGACGCTGCTGGCGTTGCTGCTGCGCTTCTATCAACCGCAGCAGGGCCGCATCCTGATCGACGGCCAGCCGCTGGCCCAGCTGCCCGACGAGACCTTCCACGAGGCGCTGGGCCTGGTGCCGCAGGAGCCCTACCTGATCGCCGGCAGCGTGCGCGACAACATCCGCATGGGCCGGGCGATCCCCGACGAGCAGCTCGAGGCGGCGGCTCGCGCGGCGCGGGCGCACGACTTCCTGAGCGCGCTGCCGCAGGCTTACGACAGCCGGCTCGGCGACGGGGGGCTGGCGGTGTCCACCGGACAGAAGCAGCTGATCGCGCTGGCGCGCGCGCTGGCCGGGAATCCGCGCATCCTGCTGCTCGATGAGGCGACGGCCAACATCGACAGCGCGACCGAGGCGCAGGTCGGCGAGGCGCTGCGCGCGTTGCGCGGCCGCGTGACGGTGATCGCGATCGCGCACCGCCTGTCGACGATCCGCGACGCCGACCAGATCGTGGTGCTCAACCACGGCCGCCTGTCCGAACGCGGCACGCACGAGGCGCTGATGGCGATCGAGGGCGGCATCTACCAGCGCCTGGTGCAGCTGCAGGCGCTGGAGGAGTGAGCGGGACGGGGCCGGATGCCGCCCGCCCGCTGATCAATGCTCGCTGACCTTCGCCGCCTGCATCAGCAGGTCGAGCTTGGCCTTCATCTGGTCCTGCGACGTGCCGGTCTCCGCCCGGTACTGGAAGGTGTAGAGCACCTCCGGCGCGGGCTGTGCGTCCGCGACGCCGGGGATCGCGCTGATGATCTGCCGGTCGTTCGCGCTCACCGCGACGCCGTCATAGGGATGCGCGTGGCGCAGGCGCTTGCTCCACTCGCGCTTCACCGCCTCGCTGCCGGACTCGGCGGGCGTCCCGTGCCGGAACACATCGATCTCGGTCTTCTCGTCGGGGTTGTAGGCCACGACGCCGGCGATGCGGAGTTCATCCCCCGCTGGCGCGTGCTGGAAGGCGAGGTCCAGCCGCAGCCGACCACCCGGTTCGATCTTCTGCAGTTCGGGCCCGTAGGTGAACGCCAGACGACGGTCGTCGAACGCGAAGCTGCGTCCATAGTCGACCTTCAGCACCGGCTCCGCCAGCGGCTTCGGCAGCAGGGGCCCCTGCTGCAGGAAGCGGTTCCAGTCGGACAGCTTGCCTTCGTAGGAGGCCGCGAAGAAGCCGGTCATCCGCTTCATCCGGTCGATCTGCCCGGCCAGGCCCAGCGCGCCCGCCCGGGCCTCGAAACCGACCGAGCCATCCGGCACCGGCAGGTCGAACGCCATCATCCAGTCGCTGCCGAACCAGGTCGTGACGTGCCAGAGCCGCACCTGCCAGACCCGGCCCCAGACATCGGTGAAGCGGGTGTCCTCGGTCGGGTTGCCCAAGGAGGCCACCTTGATCGTCTCCGCGTTGACGTGGATGGTGCCCGGCGACGCCTTGAGGACCAGGTCTCTGACCATGCGGGGATCGGCATACCACTTGGCCGGATCGATGCCCTCGGGCCGGTGTCGGTGGAACACCAGGTAGCCCTTGAACTCGGCCGAATCCTGCCAGCCCTCGTGCCCGAGATCGAGCCGCGTGTAGTGCGGCTGCGTGATCACCCAGTCGCCGTTGCCGTTCTGCACGACGATGCCGGGCGCGCTGCGCTCGTAGAAGCCGTGCAGCAGCCGGTCGCTGCCGCTGCCGCGAGGAAAGGTGTCGTTGGCGTTCTCGGCGAGCAGGTCCCGCAGTTGGGCGGCATTGAACTCGTCGGCCGCTTTCATGTAGGCCTGCGACAGCTCGGCGAAGCGCTTGGGCGCGGGGATGTCGACCTTGAAGCGTGCCGATCGCGTCTTGTCGAAGACGGCGAAGCCGGTGACGCCGCGCGTGTCCGCGCTCACCACGCCGTCGGGCGCGCGCTTCACGAGCGCGATGGGGACGGCGATGTTGAGCGTGTTCTCGGTGGTGCGCATCGCCCGCACGATGCCGATCACGCGGCCCGAGGCGTCGACCAGCGGTCCGCCGCTGTTGCCGCCGGAGATCGGCGCGGAGAAGCGCATCCACGACCAGCGGCCGCTGTCCTCCTCCGGCGTGTCGGAGGTGTAGTTCCCTTCCCGCATGACGACGCCCTCGCCGAGCGCGTTGCCGACGGCATAGACCGTCCCGTTGAGGACCGGCTTCTCATTGAGCGGCAGCGCGGCGACGCTGTCCGGCGGATTCGCCAGCGTAAACACCGCGAAGTCCTGGTCGACGGAGCCCTTGGTGACCTGGGCGATCGGATAGAGCTTGCCGGCCGCGTCGCGCAGCATCGGCTCGCCGCGCGAATCGCCGAACGAGGCGATCAGCACATGCATGGCGGTGACGAATTGGTGATCGCCGATGGCGAAGGCGGTGCCGACCGACACGTACTTGTCGGCGCGCATCTGATAGGGCAGCAGCTCGTGCCAGGGCTTGTCGTAGCGGATGGACTCCTCGGCCGGCTTGGGCACGACGACCTCGAAGGTGGCCTCGCGCACCTGGCGCTGGATGTCGGGCTCCAGCGGCGCCGCGAGGGCGCCAGCGCAGAACTGCAGGCCAAGAATGCCAACACCGCCGAAGCGGACCATTGCCGCCAGTGCCCTTTTCATACATCCCCCCGTATGGCGACCGGAGGAAGGCCCGGCCGCTGGGGGATGCTGAGGTCGACAAGCTGCCCGGTGGTGTCGAGCGGGTGAAGAAGGATGAAGCGGCGGGCGGCGGCCGGTCAGGGGGTCACACCAGCAGGATCAACCGCTCCAGGATCAGCACCGAGAACGCGCCGATGCCCGCGATCACGGTCCACTTGATCAGCAGGATCGCGCGGCGGCGCCAGACCGGGCGCTTGGTGGCGATGTAGAGCGCGAAACACAGCAGCCCCGCCACGAGCAGCAGCGCGATGACGGTGCGGACGATCAGCATGCGAGCGGGTCCGGTGCGCTCACCACGCCGGCGCCAGCTCGGCGAACCCCGCGGGCGCGTCGCGCTCGTCCTCGAAGGTCACGATCTCGTACGCCTCCGCGTCCGCCAGCAGCTCGCGCAGCAGCAGGTTGTTCAGCGCATGCCCGCCCTTGAACGACGTGTACGCCGCCAGCAGCGGATGCCCCACCACCTGCATGTCGCCGATCGCGTCCAGGATCTTGTGCTTCACGAACTCGTCGTCGTAGCGCAGCCCCTCGGCATTCAGCACGCGGTAGTCGTCCACCACGATCGCGTTGTCCATGCTGCCGCCCAGCGTCAGCCCGCGCGAGCGCATCAGCTCGATGTCCTTGGTCATGCCGAAGGTGCGCGCCCGCGCGATCTCGCGCTTGTACTGGCCGCTGCCCATGTCGAACACGTAATGCTGGCCCGTCGCCGACACCGCCGGGTTGTCGAACTCGATCTGGAAGCTCAGCGTGTAGCCGTGATGCGGCACCAGCTTCGCCCACATCAGGCTCTTGCCCTCGCCCTTGCGCACCTCCACCGGCTTCTTCACCCGCAGGAACTGCTTGGGCGCGTTCTGCAACTCGATGCCCGCGCTCTGCAGCAGGAAGACGTAGCTCGCCGCCGACCCGTCCAGCACCGGCACCTCGTCGGCGTTGATGTCGATCAGCAGGTTGTCGATGCCCAGGCCCGCGCAGGCCGACAGCAGGTGCTCGATCGTCTGCACCTTGGGCTGGCCGGGATCGCCGCCGGGGCTGATCGTCGTGGCCATGCGCGTGTCGCAGACGCTGTGCGTGTTGACCGGGATGTCGACCGGCTGGGCCAGGTCCACCCGACGGAACACGATGCCGGTGCCGGGCGCCGCGGGCCGCAGGGTGATCTCCACCTTCTGGCCGCTGTGGATGCCGACCCCGACCGCGCGGGTCAGCGATTTGATGGTGCGTTGCTTGAGCATGGGCGGCATTCTCCCAAATCGGGGTCAACCCTGCTGGACGACGGCCTCATGGTCCGCGCGCGCCACCGGCAATCGCAGCGTCACCACCGTGCCGTGCCCCGGGCTGCTGTCCACCCGCAAGGACCCGCCCAGCACCTTCGCCCGGCGCTGCAGGCCACGCAGGCCACGCCCCTGTGAAATCGTGCCGACGTCGAAGCCCTCGCCGTCGTCCTCGACCCGGATCTCCACCCGCCTGCCCAGGTCGCGCGTGACCACCCGCACCCGCGACGCCCGGGCATGCTTGAGCGCGTTGGTCAGCGCCTCCTGCATCAGGCGGAGCACATGCAGCGCGTCGGGCGGCTCCAGCCATTCCAGCGGCGGCAGGTCGTGCACGTCCCATTCCAGCTTGAGACCACCCAGCTGCAGCCGCTTGCCCAGCCGGTAGCGCATCGTCGCCAGCAGCGACACCAGGTCGTGGCCGACCGGCTCCAGCGAATCGATCACCAGCCGCAGGTCGTCCACGCATTCGCGCAGCACGTCCACCACCTGCTCCTGCGGCATCGTGCCCTGCTCCACCGCGACCATCGCCGACAGCAGCGAGGAGCCCAGCCCGTCGTGCATGTCCTGCATGATCCGCTGCCGCTCCAGCAGCAGCGCCTGCTGGCGCTCGACCTCGCGCAGCTTGTCGTGCTGCGCGCGCAGTTCGACGCTGCGCTCCTCCAGCCGCTGCGCCAGGTCCTCGTTGGCGCGCTCGACCTGGCGCAGCGCCTCGATGTAGCGGTACTGCACCGCATACAGGAAGCTCGCCAGGATCACCAGCGTCGCGAACGGCATCAGGTAGACATGCTCCGGCCACCACCAGCCCGCCAGCAGGCCGAGGTCATGGACGCCGAGCGCCACCCCGATCACCAGCGCCGCCGCCATCACCCGCAGCTCGCGCGTGCCCTGGCGCCAGGCGACGCTCGCCACGAAGGCGGTGCCCGCCAGGCCCACCACCGCGTTGCAGATGTGCAGCAGCACCAGCGCGTCGAAGCCGCGCCCCCATAGCGGCATCGACGCCAGGCTGGACACCAGCACGAACAGCGCCATGCCGCGCTCGAAGCGCGCGAAGCGCTGCCGCGCGAAGCGCAGCGCGAAGAGGAAGGTCAGCAGCATCACCCACGACATCGAGGCATGGGTCACCCACCAGAACCACTCGAGCGCGTCGCGGGTGCGCGGCAGGTCCAGGTGGTAATGCAGGTTGCGGACCAGCCAGGCGACGGTGGCCAGCGAGAACAGCAGGTAGGAGGAATCCTCGCGGCGCTTGAACCAGAGCAGCAGCGCGAACAGCCCCAGCGTCACCAGCGTCAGCCCGGTGGCCTGCGGCACGCCGATCTGCAGCACCCAGCGGCGATCGTGGCGCGGCTCCAGGTCCTCGCGCGCGCCCAGCCAGACGCTGGACACCGAGTAATAACCGGCCTGCATCACCGGCACGGCGATGACGACCTCGATCTCGCGCGCCTGCTGGATCTCGGTCAGCGCCGCCGGCAGCACCACCCACAAGGGCCGCACCCATTGCTCGCGCGCGCCGGACTGGTTGTCGAAGACCGGCCGCCAGCCGTCGTCGGTCTTGACCAGCACCGCTGCGGCCAGCGCCACCAGGCGCGGCATGTACAGCGCGACGCTGGTGGGCCAGCGCCCGTTAGGCGCCGCGTAGCGCAGGCGGTACCAGCGCATCTGGAAGCGCGGGGCGGCGCCGGTGGTGGTGGTCGCCTCGCGCTGCTGGAATTCAGGCAGCCGCACCGGTTGCCAGGCGGCGGGGTCCGACGGCGGCAGCAGCGCCTGCGGCAGCGCGCCTTCAGCCACAGGCTCCGCGCTCAGGCGGCGCGGATCCAGTCCCTGCACTGAAGCCTCCAGCCGCGTCTTCCAGCCCTCGGCGAGGGAGAGCGCCTCGTTGAGGGTGAACTCGCCCTCGGCCTTCAGCGTCGCCGGGCCGGAGCGGGCCTGCAGCCGCTGCAGCGCGACGGACCGCTGCCGAAGCTCGGCCGCCAGCGTCACCTCCAGCGGCGCTTGCAGCTTGCCCTGGCCCAGAACGCCAGCCAGGTCGCCCTCGACCGTCAGGACCGGGTCGGCGCCCCGCGCGGCCAGGCTCGCCGGGGTGCCCAGCTTCAATTCGCCGCGGGCCTGGACCAGCGGCCATCGTGCATCGATCTGGCGGCTGTCCAGGCCGGTCAGGCGCAGCGTCAGCGCGCTGCCGGCCGATTGGCTGGTCTGGCCGACGGCCTGCAGCCGACCGCCGCCGGCCAGCTGCGCATCGAGCCGCGGCAGCGCAGCCGGGTCCAGTTCGACGGGTCCAGCAACAGGTCCAGCTGCAGCGCGCGCAGCGGCAGGCGGTCCTGGTCGAGTCG
>NZ_VOSR01000118.1:0-1195 GCF_007997345.1 Mitsuaria sp. TWR114 | reverse complement strand
GTCGAGGTGGCGGTTGGCGCTGATCAGGATCCGGCCGCCGGTCTGGGGGGCGATGCGCTCGATGACGTGGTGGACCAGCGCCCGGCCCTGGAAGGGCTGGAGCGGCTTGTCGACGCCGCCCATGCGGGTGGCGCGGCCGCCGCAGAGGATCAGCGCGGTGGCGCGCATCAGCCGCCGATGTAGTGCATCTCGACGCGGCGCGCCGGGCCGGAGTCCGCCGCCGGCAGGCTGGCGCGCAGCTCCGAGTAGCGGTCACCGCGCCGCGTCCAGAGCGCGCCCAGCGCGGCGGCGATCTCGGTGTCGGACCGCGGCGGGTGCTCGCCGTCGCCGCGCAGCAGCGCGCGCAGGTCGTGGCCGTCGCCGGCGAACAGGCAGGTGTAGAGCCGGCCCTCGGTGGAGAGCCGCGCGCGGTTGCAGTCGCCGCAGAAGGCCTGGGTGACGCTGGAGATGAGGCCGATCTCGCCGCTGCCGTCGGCGTAGCCCCAGCGGGTGGCGGTTTCGCCCTCGACGGTGGCGGCGAGCGGGACCAGCTCGGCGTCCTCGCGCAGGCGCGCCAGGACCTGCGCGGACGGCAGCACCTCGTCCATGCGCCAGCCGTTGCTCATGCCGACGTCCATGTACTCGATGAAGCGCAGCACCACGTCGGTGCCGCGGAAATGGCGCGCCATAGGGACGATCTGATCGTCGTTGGTGCCGCGCTTGACCACCATGTTGACCTTGATCGGCGCCAGGCCGGCGGCCTGGGCGGCCTCGATGCCGCGCAGCACCTCGGCGACCGGGAAGTCGACGTCGTTCATGCGCCGGAAGATGGCGTCGTCAAGCGCGTCCAGGCTGACGGTGACCCGGCGCAGGCCCGCGTCCCGCAGCGCCCGCGCCTTGCGCGCCAGCAGCGAGCCGTTGGTGGTCAGCGTCAGGTCGAGCGGCTGGCCCTCGGGCGTGCGCAGCTCGGCCAGCTGGGCGATCAGCGCCTCGAGGTTGCGGCGCAGCAGCGGTTCGCCGCCGGTCAGGCGCAGTTTCTGAACCCCCAGGCCGGCGAAGACGCCCGCCAGACGGGTGATTTCCTCGAAGGACAACAGGTCGCGGTGGGGGAGGAAGGCGTAGTGCTTGTCGAACACTTCCTTCGGCATGCAGTAGCTGCAGCGGAAGTTGCAGCGGTCGGTGACCGAGATGCGCAGGTCGCGCAGCGCGCGGCGGA
>NZ_VOSR01000117.1:0-8574 GCF_007997345.1 Mitsuaria sp. TWR114 | reverse complement strand
CTGGCCGTCGCGGCGCCGTCAGGGCGCAGGGTCGGCGGGCATGTCGACACCCTAGTATCTGGCGACAGCAGCCTGGTGTCGCCGACGAAAAGAATCGCAAAGCGTCCGGCCCCGCCCGAGGAGCGGCCAAGAAAAATGCCGCTCGAGGAGCGGCATGCTTCGGGGCGGCGAGGGCGGATCAGCTCTCAGCGAGCAGCTTCTCGATCGTGCCGTGCAGCGCAGCGAAGTCGGGCTCGCCGACGAAGCGCTTGACGATCTCGCCCCGCTTGTTGATCAGGAAGGTGGTGGGCGTGAGTTGCACCTTGCCGAAGCGGCGCGCGATCTCGCCGGTGCTGTCCATCGCGACGCCGAAGGGCAGCTGGCGGGTCTCGGCATAGTTGGCGACATAGGCCGGCGGGTCATAGCTCATGGCCACCGCCAGCGTGTCGAAACCCTTGTCCTTGTACTTCTGGTGCGTCGCGATGACGTTGGGCATTTCCTTGACGCAGGTCGTGCAGGACGTGGCCCAGAAGTTGACCAGCATCACCTTGCCGGACCAGGCCTGCGCGGACGCGTGCTTCGAGCCGTCGAGCAGCACGTAATCCACCTGGGGGGCGGGTTCGGGCTTCAGGCCCTCGTAGGCGAGGCCGGCGCCGACACCGACGGCGGCAACCAACAACAGGAGTCCGGTCCAGCGAGGCAGCTTCATGGGGGGCGAGTGTATGCCGGTCGTCCGTGGCCCGTCACCCGGCAGGGGCTTGGGTGGGAGGTCGCCTCACAGCGCCTTGGACAGCTCGAAGAGCAGCACCGACGGCAGCGCGTCCTGCAGGTTCTGCCGCGAGATCCGCGCCATGTGGTCGGTCGTCGCGGTCGAGAGCTGCGTCTGCTGGTCGCCGTCCATCACCTCGACGAAGCTGAAGTTGGGCACCTCGCCGGTGATGTCGGCGCGCAGGCGATCGAAGTCCGCGTCGCGCAGCGACTGCTCGAAGGCGATGCCGTGCGGCAGGCCTTCCTCGCAGAACTGCAGGGCTTCGTCCATCGAGCCCACGGCGTCGATGATCAGCCCCATGTGGCGCACCGCGGCCTGGATCTCCTGCCGCAGCTCGCGGCGCGGCGAGACGATCAGCAGGTGGCAGCCCGCCAGCGGCTTGGAGTTGTGCGACGGCGTCGGATCGTCGAGTTCGGGCCGGTCCGGCGGCGCGACCGGCGCGGGGCCGTGCTGCGCGCCGGGCTCGTCGCCGGCCAGGTGCGGGAACTCCAGCGTCAGCATCGTGATGCCGGCCTCGTCCTCGCGCAGCGGCAGCGCGCCGATCGTCAGCGCGGTCTGCTCGATCAGGCGCCAGGTCAGCGAGTTCAGCGATTCGGGCGGTTCGTTGATCGCCGACGAAGGCGCGCTGCCCAGGTCCAGCGAGCGGTGGGCGAAGCGGCACATCAGCCGCGCCTTGGCGGGCCAGGGCGTCAGGTCCAGCCGCATCTCCAGCGAGGAATGCGTGTTCGTGAGCGCCCAGTCCATCACCGCGTTCAGCAGCGAGAACAGCAGCGACGCGTCGGTCATCACCTCGATCGGCTGCAGCAGCTGGCGGATCTGGATGCCGCGCGCCTGGGTCTCGCGGCTGCGCTGCGCCAGCACGCCGCGCAGCACCTGCGTCAGCGACACCTGCTCGCGCGACAGCCGCAGCCGGCCCGACGCCAGCCGGGCCAGTTGCTGGCTGACCATCCCGGCCTCGCGGGCCTGCGCCACCGCGTCGCGCAGCGCCCGCAGGCCCTGGCGGTCGATCTGGCCGCTGCTGATCAAGGCGTGGATGCGCTCCAGGGCCCCGCTCAGCGGGCCGGCGATCTCGGCGCCGAGCTGCTGGACGATGTCGCCCCATTGGGAATCGCTGGGGCGCTGCACCATGTCATTGGCGGCCAGCGGCGCGGCCACGGTGGGGGGCGGGCGGGACATGCTCTCTCGTTCGGGTGGGCCGCCGGCGGCATGCCGGGGCGGGGAGGCGCCATGGTTCCGCGCGGTCCTGGGGGAGGCCATCCCGTGAGTCGGGGGCAACCGCCCCCCTGGGGGGATGCCGTGAAATGGCTCACGTTTCCTAGGGGGACGGGGGCGGATGGCGGACGATCCGTCAGCCCTGGGCCTGGCGGTCGGCCAGCATGAGCAGGCGCTCGATGAGCGCCTCGGGCGCCGAGATCATCACCTGGTGGCCGGTCGGGATCTCGAAGCGTTCCCAGCCGGGCTGACTGCGGGCGCGCTCGCGTGCGGCGGCGATGGTGAGCAGGGCCGGCCGGTTGCAGTCGATGAAGGTGCGCGGCCGCGCCAGCCAGGCCTCCTTGTCGAAGTCCAGCGGGCTGTCGTAGACGCCGCCCGGCTGCGGGCGCTGGCAGCGCATCATCCAGTCGAAGTCCTCCGGCTTGAGCCCCATGCCGTGCGGCTCGGTCACCGGCAGGTGGCCGAACTTCGCGATCAGCTCTCGCCGCTGCGCCTGGGTCTCCGGCGTGTGGCGGCTGGACCAGGACTCGCCCGGCTCCGGCACCACCGCGTCCAGGTAGACCAGCCGCGCGATGCGGGTCGGCAGCTGGTCGGCCACGCCGGTGATCACCATGCCGCTGTAACTGTGGCCGACCAGCAGCACCTCGCTCAGTTCCTCGCACTCGATGACGGCCTTGACGTCGTCGATGTGGGTTTGCAGGCGGATGCCCTCGTGCGGCTGGTGCGCCCGCTCGCCGACGCCGCTCAGCGTCACCGGGAAGACGCGATGGCCGGCCGCCCGCAGCGGCGCCAGCACCCGCCTCCACGCCCAGGCGCCCAGCCAGGCGCCGTGCACCAGGACGATGTCCACGCCCCGCGCTCGATCCGCGCCGTCTCGATCGGTGCTGCTCATGCGATGACTCCTTCCTCGCGCCAGGCGGCGATGGCCTCGGGGCCGTGGCCGAGCTCGGCCAGGACCTCGTCGGTGTGTTGTCCCAGCAGCGGCGGGGGCAATCGGTAGGCCACCGGCGTGCCGGACAGCTTCATCGGGCTGGCGACGACGCGCAGCGCGTCGCTCAGCGGATGCGCCATCGGCACGACCATGCCGCGATGTCGCACCTGCGGATCCTCGAAAACCTCGGCCAGGTCGTTGATCGCGCCGCCCGGCACCTTGGCCGCCTCCATCGCGTCGAGCCAATGCTGGCGCGGGCGCGCGGCGATGCGCTCGGCCAGCAGCGGGACCAGCGCCTCGCGGTGCCGCACCCGCTGGGCGTTGGTCGCATAGCGCGGATCGCGGGCCAGCTCGGGCACGCCGAGCAGTTCGCAGAACTTGACGAACTGGCCGTCGTTGCCGACCGCGACGATCAGGTGGCCGTCACTGGCCTGGAAGACCTGGTACGGCACGATGTTCTGGTGGGCATTGCCCATGCGGCGCGGCGCCTGGCCGGTGCTCAGGTAGTTCGCGCCCAGGTTGGCCAGCATCGCCACCTGCGTGTCCAGCAGCGCCATGTCGACGACCTGGCCCTCGCCGGTCGCGTCGCGGTGGCGCAGCGCGGCCAGGATCGCCACCGTCGCATACATGCCGGTGAACAGGTCGGCCACCGCCACGCCGACCTTCTGCGGTCCGCCGCCGGGCAGCGCGTCGGCCTCGCCGGTGACGCTCATCAGACCGCCCAGGCCCTGGACCGCGTAGTCGTAGCCGGCGCGGTCCCGGTAAGGGCCGGTCTGGCCGAAGCCGGTGACCGAGCAGAACACCAGCCGCGGATTGAGCGCGCGCAGCGCCGGCGCATCCAGGCCGTAGCGGGTCAGGTCGCCGACCTTGTAGTTCTCGACCACCACGTCCGCGCGCAGGGCCAGTTCCCGGATCAGCGCCTGGCCCTTGGGACTGGCGATGTCGACGCCGATCGAGCGCTTGTTGCGGTTCGCGCCCAGGTAGTACGCCGCCTCGGCGGTGTCCTGGCCGTCGCGGTCCTTCAGATAGGGGGGGCCCCATCCGCGGGTGTCGTCCCCGCCGGGATGGCCGCCTCTGGGGGGGCGTTCGACCTTGATGACGTCGGCGCCGAGGTCCGCCAGGGTCTGCGTGCACCAGGGTCCGGCCAGCACGCGGGAAAGATCCAGAACGCGCACGCCCTGCAGGGCCATGGCGGAGGGACGGGGGGAGTTCGCTTCGCTCATCGGGGCATTGTGGGGGATGCCGCCGGGGTCGCCCGCGAGGCAGGCGCCGGTCGCACGGCCGCCATAATCGCCCGATGCGACGACTGGCCCCGCTCGTTCCGATCCTGCCGCTGGTGCTGGCCGCCGGCTGCAGTCCCGCGCTGAACTGGCGCAAGGTCGATCCGGAAGGCGCGCAGGTCTCGCTGATGTTCCCTTGCAAGCCCGAACGCGAGGAGCGCACCCAGCCCGGACCCGCCGGCCAGCCGGTCGTCGTGCGCTCCATGAGCTGCAAGGCCCGCGGCGGGCAGTTCTCCTTCACCTGGACCGACCTGGGCGACGCGCGCGCGACCTCCGCGGCGATGCGCCGCATGCACGACGGCATCGCCCGGCAGATGGCTCCCGGCGCCTCGGCGCCTCTCGGCGTCCGCGGGATCGCCGTCGATCCGGAAGCGTTCCAGCAGGCCTTCGAGGCCCGGCCGGGCCAGCCGGCCCAGCAGGTGCGCCAGGCCGTGTTCTCCCGCGAGGGGCGCCTGTACCAGCTGCTGCTGCAGGGCGAGCGCCTGGACGCGGAGGCCTGGGACGTGTTCCTGGGGTCGGTGCAACTGCCCCTTTGAGGGACCACCAAGGCGCCCTCCCCCGGATTGAGGATTTGTGCGGGCCCCGCCCGCGCCATGCTGCGCCGCACGATAATGCGCCCCATGTCCGGCCTGCTGCTGATCGCCCATGCTCCGCTGGCCACCGCGCTCAAGCAGGTGGCCGAGCACACGTTCCCGCACTGCGCGCTGCAGCTCAGCGTGCTGGACGTGACGCCGGAGATGAGCGCCGACGATGTCGAGTCGCTGGCGCGAGCGCTGATCAGCGCCTCCGGACATCTGCAGACCCTGGTGCTGACCGACGTCTATGGCGCCACACCGACGAATGCCGCGCTGCGCCTGCAGGGCGAGCAGGTCAAGGTGCTGACCGGCGTCAATGTGCCGATGCTGTGGCGCTCGCTGTGCTACGCCGGCGAAGGACTGGACGCGCTGCTGCAGCGCGCCAGCCAGGGCGGTACCCAGGGGATCCTGTGCGACGCGACCGCGCCGTGCTCCACCCACTCCTCGTCCCAACCTTCCTGCTCATGATCAAGTCGACCCTCACCATCAGCAACAAGCTGGGCCTGCATGCCCGTGCCTCGGCGAAGCTGACCAAACTGGCGGGGGGATTCAAGGCGGAGGTGTTCATGACCCGCAACGGCCGGCGCGTGAATGCCAAGAGCATCATGGGCGTGATGATGCTGGCCGCCGGGATCGGCGCCGAAGTGGAACTCGAGACCACGGGCGAGGACGAGCAGGCCGCGCACGAGGCGATCACCGCACTGGTCAACGACAAGTTCGGCGAAGGCCAGTAAGGCGGCCACGTCACGAGAAAGGGCTGCCGAGGCAGCCCTTTTCATTTCTGCATGGACGGGCGTCGTCAAAGACCGCCGAGGAAGTGCTTGCGGTAGCGCGCCGGCAGGTCCGCGATGCGCATGATCATCGGCAGGTCGGCGGTGTTGAAGTCCGGATCCCAGGCGGGACGGCCCAGGATGCGCGCACCAACGCGCAGGTAACCCTTGATCAGCGGCGGCGGCTCGACGACCAGGTCCTGGCGCAGGTCGTCGACCGGCAGCGGCAGGCGGGGGCGCACCTGCCACGCGATGTCGGCCAGATGGCTGCCTTCCAGCTGGCGCCACAGGCTGGCCGCGTAGTGGCCGCCGTCGCGCATGCTGATGGAGGCGCAGCCGATCATCGTGTCCAGGTCGTTGCGGACCATGAATTCGGCCAGCGCGCCCCACAGCGCCATGATGGCGCCGCCATGGCGGTGGTCCGGATGCACGCAGGAGCGGCCCAGCTCGACCATGCGGGGGCGCAGCGAGCGCAGTCGGGTCAGGTCGAACTCCGTCTCGCTGTACAGGCCGCCGGCGCGGCGGGCCGCCTCCGGCGTCAGCACCCGGTAAGTGCCGATCACCTCGGCCGGTTGGCCGTGCTCGTCGAGCGTGCGCACGAGCAGGTGCTCGCAGAAGGGGTCGAAGAGGTCGATGTCATGACCGGCGGGCGCACCGGCGGGCACGCTCAGCCGCGCGCCCATTTCGTCGACGAAGACCTGGTACCTCAGGCGCTGGGCCTGCCGGACCTCGTCCTCCGTGCGCGCCCAACCCACATGGAAGCGAGCGCGCGCAGCGTCGACAACGACGTCTTGGGAGCTGGCTGGAAGTGACCTCCGGGGCGCCTCGGCGGGGCGCAGATCGGAGAAGGGCAGGGTGGGCAGCGGCAGATCCCTCATGGCAAAGCCTCGCTGAAGTGATGCCGGGATGCTGAGCGGCGGCGGTGACGCGTCGGTGACCCTCAAGTGAACGAACCATGACAGTCGTGCCGTCGTCACGCTCGCCCGCACGGACGATTGACGCCGGGCTCACAGGGGTTTTCGCAAGTTCACCTGCGGCTCAAGAGGGCTTCGACACCCGCTGCTAAAGTCGGCGCATGAGTTTCCAGGTCTTCGGCATTCCCGTTTCCCGCGGCGTGGCGATCGGCCGAGCCGTGCTGGTCGCGTCCAGCCGCGTCGACGTCGCCCACTACTTCATTGGCGCCGCCGACGCGGAGCAGGAATATGCCCGGCTGGTCCGCGGCCGCGACGCGGTGACGCGCGAGCTGCAGGCCCTCAAGGCCGAGCTGCCGGAGGACGCGCCGCATGAGCTCGACGCGCTGCTGGATGTCCACCTGCTGCTGCTGAACGACGAGGCGCTCGTCGATGCCGCCCGCGACTGGATCGTCGACCGCCACTACAACGCCGAGTGGGCGCTGTCGGCGCAACTCGAGGTGCTGGCGCGCCAGTTCGACGAAATGGAGGACGACTACCTGCGCGAGCGCAAGGCCGACCTGGAGCAGGTGGTCGAGCGCGTGCTGGCTGCGCTCGCCACCGAGCAGGACGAGTCGCCCAGTGGCGCCTCGGCCGTGGTCGCGCGCGACTTCGCCGGCGAGGATCCCTTGCTGCTGGTGGCCGCCGACATCGCGCCGGCGGACATGATCCAGTTCAAGCGCAGCGTCTTCCAGGGCTTCATCACCGACATCGGGGGGAAGACCTCTCACACCGCCATCGTGGCCCGCAGCATGGCCATTCCCGCCGTGGTGGGAACGCGCGAGGCCTCGCGGCTGATCCGCCAGGACGATTGGGTGATCATCGACGGCGATGCCGGGACGGTCATCGTCAATCCCTCCCCCATCGTGCTGGAGGAGTACCGGTTCAGGCAGCGCCAGGCGGAGCTCGAGAACGCGCGGCTGGCCCGATTGCGCCACACGCCGGCGATCACGATGGACGGGCAGCGCATCGAGCTTCACGCCAACATCGAACTGCCGGGCGACACCGTGGCGGCGCTGGCCTCGGGCGCGACCGGCGTCGGCCTGTTCCGCAGCGAGTTCCTGTTCATGAACCGCGAGGGCGACCTGCCCAGCGAGGAAGAGCAGTTCGCTGCCTACAAGAGTGCCGTCGAGGCGATGGCCGGCCTGCCGGTGACGATCCGCACGGTGGACATCGGCGCGGACAAGCCCCTGGATCGGATGTCGGTCAATGAACTCCGCCACGAGCACGTGCTCAACCCGGCGATGGGCCTGCGAGCGATCCGCTGGAGTCTGGCGGAGCCAAGCATGTTCCGTCAGCAGTTGCGGGCCATCTATCGGGCAAGCGCCTTTGGTAAGGTGAAGCTGCTGGTCCCGATGGTGGCCCATCTGGGGGAGATCCGTCAGATCCAGGAAACCATCAAGCGGGTCAAGGGCCAACTGGACGAGACCGGCCAGGCGTACGGCGAGGTGCAACTTGGCGTCATGGTGGAGGTGCCGGCGGCGGCCATCATGCTGCCGCAGTTGCTCAGGCACGTGGACTTCGTGTCCATCGGGACCAACGACCTGATCCAGTACACGCTGGCCATCGATCGCGCCGACGAGGCGGTCGCGCATCTGTATGACCCCTGGCATCCCGCGGTCCTGCATCTGCTGGCCAATGCCATCGCCCAGGCTCGTGCGGCCGGCAAGGAAGTCAGCGTATGCGGCGAGATGGCGGGGGATTCGGCCTTCACCGACCTGCTGTTGGCCATGGGGCTGACCTGCTTCTCGATGCACCCTTCCCAGATCCCGTCGGTCAAACAGCGGATCCTCCGGGCGGATGTGCCGCGCCTGTCGGCAGCGCTGCCGCGGATTCTGGAAAGCGATGAGCCCGCGAAAGCGCGCTGGAGGCGCTGGCGCCGCAGTCACGGCTGCATTGACGCAGGACGGCCGGCGCTCCCTATATAGGGGGCTCGCCAAACGCGCGTCATGACGATCAGATGACGAGGGAGTTGCGCGACCGAAAAAACTCGTGCTAGACTCTCGGTCTTCGCTGCTCACGACAACGTTTTGAGCGGCGGCCTCGGAGGATATGCCGAGGTAGTCAAATGATTTGACTGGGCTTCCCAGTTTTCATTTGGCGGCGAG
>NZ_VOSR01000116.1:0-10000 GCF_007997345.1 Mitsuaria sp. TWR114 | reverse complement strand
GGGCGTCGCCGGCCTCCAGGCGGTCGAGCTGGAACAGCAGGTTGTCGACCATCACATGGCCGACCTCGACGATGCGGGTGTCGGGATGGCCTTCGCGGCGCAGGTGGGCGGCGGCGCTCGGCTCGGTCGTGAAGAGCCAGTCCGCGATCGCGTCGGTGGCGCGGCGGTTGATCTCTTCCGGCATGGTCATGTCGCCGCTGCGCAGGCCGGCCTCGACATGCGCCACCGGCACGCCGAGCTTGCGGGCCGCCAGCGCGCAGGCGAGCGTCGAGTCGACATCGCCGACGACGACGCAGGCCGCGGGCCGGTCGGCCAGCAGGTGCGGCTCATAGGCCTGCAGGATGGCGGCCGTCAGCCGCGCGTGGCCGCCGCCGTGGCAGTCCAGCGAGACGTCCGGCGGCGGCAGCCCGAGCTCGTCGAAGAAGACACCGCTCATGGCGGCGTCGTGGTGCTGGCCGGTGTGGATCAGCCGCCAGTCGAGCCGGCCGTCCGCGCGCAGCGCCCGCACCAGCGGCGCGAGCTTCATGAAGTTGGGCCGCGCGCCCGCGATCAGGTGCAGCAGCGGCGCGGCCATCGGCGGGTCAGTCGAAGGACTTCGCGTCGGCGAGCAACGGCGCCTTCGCGTCCTTCTCGGCGAGCTTGAACTCGACGCCCAGCTTCGGCCAGTCGATGCCGATGGCCGGATCGTCCCAGCGCACCGAGCCCTCGGCCTGCGGCGCGTAGAGGTCGGTGGTCTTGTAGAGGAAGTCGGCGGTCTCGCTCAGCACCAGGAAGCCGTGGGCGAAGCCCGGCGGGATCCACAGCTGACGATGGTTCTCCCCGGTGAGCTCGACGCCGGCCCACTTGCCGAAGTTGGGGCTGGAGCGGCGCATGTCCACGGCCACGTCGAACACCGCGCCGGCGGTGCAGCGCACCAGCTTGCCCTGCGCATGCGGCGGCAGCTGGAAGTGCAGGCCGCGCAGCACGCCCTGGCTGGAGCGCGAATGGTTGTCCTGCACGAAGCGCACGTCGTAGCCGCAGGCGGCGTTGAACTTGGGCTCGGTCCAGCTTTCCATGAAGAAGCCACGCGCGTCGCCGAAGACCTTCGGCTCGATGATCAGCACCTCGGGCAGCGCGGTCGGGATCACATTCATCAGAACACCTGTTCGTTGAGCACCTGCTTCAGGTACTGGCCATATCCGTTCTTGAGCATCGGCTGCGCCAGCTTCTCCAGCTGCTCGGCCGTGATCCAGCCCTGGCGGTAGGCGATCTCCTCGGGGCAGGCGACCTTCAGGCCCTGGCGCTTCTCCAACGTCGCGATGAACTGGCCGGCTTCCATCAGGCTGTCATGCGTGCCGGTGTCCAGCCAGGCATAACCGCGGCCCATGATCTCGACGCGCAGCTGCTGCTGCTCGAGGTAGCGGGCGTTGACGTCGGTGATCTCGAGCTCGCCACGCGGGCTGGGTTTGATGTCGGCGGCGATGTCGCAGACCTGGCGGTCGTAGAAGTACAGGCCGGTCACCGCGTAGTTGCTCTTGGGCGCCTTGGGCTTTTCCTCGATGCTGACCGCGCGCTGGGCGGCATCGAACTCGACCACGCCATAACGCTCCGGGTCGTGCACGTGGTAGGCGAAGACGGTGGCGCCGTCGGTCTGCGCATCGGCGCTGTCCAGCAGGCCGGCGAAGTCGTGGCCATAGAAGATGTTGTCGCCCAGCACCAGCGCGCTGGGCGCGCCACCGATGAAGTCCTTGCCGAGCACGAAGGCCTGCGCCAGGCCGTCCGGGCTGGGTTGCACGCAGTACTGGAGGTTCAGGCCCCAGCGCGCGCCGTCGCCCAGCAGCGCCTCGAAGCGCGGCAGGTCCTGCGGCGTGCTGATCAGCAGGATGTCGCGCATGCCCGCCAGCATCAGGGTGCTGAGCGGGTAATAGACCATCGGCTTGTCGTAGACCGGCAGCAGCTGCTTGCTGATGGCCAGCGTCGCCGGATGCAGCCGGGTGCCGGAGCCGCCGGCCAGGATGATGCCCTTGCGGGGGGTGTTGCTCATCGCGGTCTCTCCAATCACAGGATTTCTTCGAGCAGGCGGTCGACGCCGACCTGCCAGTGCGGCAGCACCAGCCCGAAGCGGTCCTGCAGCTTGTGGTTGTCCAGGCGCGAGTTCAGCGGGCGCGGCGCCGGCGTCGGATAGGCGCTGCTGGGCAGCGCCTCGACTTGCTCGGGCTGCACCTTCAGCGCCAGTCCCTTGTCGCGGGCGCGGCCGAGCACGTGCCGGGCGTAGGCGTGCCAGCTGGTCTCGCCGCTCGCCACGGCGTGGTAGATGCCGCACAGCGCGCGGTCCCGCAGCGTGGCGCGGACCAGGTGCGCGGTGACATCGGCCAGCAGGTCCGCGCCGGTGGGCGCGCCGATCTGGTCGGCGACGACCTTGAGCTGCTCGCGCTCGGCCGCCAGCCGCAGCATGGTCTTGGCGAAGTTGCCGCCGCGCGCGGCGTAGACCCAGCTGGTGCGCAGCACCAGCGCATCCGCGCCGCTCGCGGCGATGCGCTGCTCGCCTTCGAGCTTGGTCTTGCCGTAGACGCTCAGCGGGCCGGTGGGCGCGTCCTCGAAGCGCCAGTCCGAGCCGGCGCCATCGAAGACGTAGTCCGTCGAGTAATGCACCAGCAGCGCGCCCCGGGCCTTGGCCTCCTCGGCCAGCACGCCGGGGGCCAGCGCGTTGATCTGGCGCGCGGCCTCGGGCTCGCTCTCGGCCCTGTCGACGGCGGTGTAGGCCGCGGCATTGACGATCACGTCGGGCGCCACGCGGCGCACCGTGGCGCGCAGCGCTTCGCTGTCGCCGAGGTCGCCGCCCTCATGGCGGTCCAGCGCGACCAACTCGCCCAGCGGGGCGAGCGCGCGTTGCAGTTCCCAGCCGAGCTGGCCGTTCTTTCCGAGCAGCAGAATCTTCATGCCGATGTCCTGCCCGGGCGCTCAGGCGCCGTATTGCTTCGAGACCCACTCGCGGTACGCGCCCGAGAGGACGCGCGAGGCCCAGTCCTCGTTGGCCAGGTACCACTGCACCGTCTTGCGGATGCCGGTCTCGAAGGTCTCGGCGGGACGCCAGCCCAGGTCGCGCTCGATCTTGCGGGCGTCGATCGCGTAGCGGCGGTCGTGGCCGGGACGGTCCTTCACGTAGGTGATGAGCCGCGAGTAGGGGCCGGCGGGATCGGGGCGCAGTTCGTCGAGCAGGGCGCACACCGTCTTCACGATGTCAATGTTGGCCTTCTCGTTCCAGCCGCCGATGTTGTAGGTCTCGCCCAGCGTGCCGCCGGCCAGCACCGCGCGGATGCCCGAGCAGTGGTCGGTGACGTAGAGCCAGTCGCGGATCTGCTGGCCGTCGCCGTACACCGGCAGCGGCTTGCCGGCCAGCGCGTTGACGATCATCAGCGGGATCAGCTTCTCGGGGAAGTGATACGGGCCGTAGTTGTTGGAGCAGTTGGTCGTCACCACCGGCAGGCCGTAGGTGTGGTGCCAGGCGCGGACCAGGTGGTCGCTGGCCGCCTTGGAGGCCGAGTACGGGCTGTTGGGCTCGTAGGCATTCGTCTCGGCGAAGGGCGGGTCCTCGGCCTTCAGCGAGCCGTAGACCTCGTCGGTGGAGACGTGATGGAAGCGGAAGGCCGCCTTGGCTTCGCCCTCCAGCGCGCTCCAGTAGCCGCGCGCGGCCTCCAGCAGCGTGAAGGTGCCCTCGACATTGGTGCGCATGAAGGCGCCGGGGCCGTGGATGGAGCGGTCGACGTGGGACTCGGCCGCGAAGTGCACGATCGCGCGCGGGCGGTGCGTGGCCAGCAGCTGATCGACGAGCGCGCGGTCGCAGATGTCGCCCTTGACGAAGACGTGGCGCGCGTCGTCCTTGAGCGAGGCCAGGTTCTCGAGGTTGCCCGCGTAGGTGAGGGCGTCCAGGTTCACGACCGGCTCGTCCGAGGTCTTGAACCAGTCGAGCACGAAATTGCTGCCGATGAATCCGGCACCGCCGGTGACGAGGATCGTCATGAAACTTCCCTGAAATGTGTGGCGTCGCGACCCGGGCGGGCGGTGACGCCGGTCGGATTACAGCCGCCAGACCCTGAGGCCGGCGGCACGGAGATCGTCGGCCCGGAAGGCCGCCTTGACGTCGATGAAGGCGCCGCCTTCCACCAGCTTGGCGGCAAGCGCGCCGGCCGCCAGCGCCTTGTACTCGCGGTGCGCGACCGCCGCCACGATGGCGTCGGCGCGGGGCAGGTCCTCGAAGGCCTGCAGCCGCACGCCGTATTCGTGCATCGCTTCGTCGGCCTCGGCCGCCGGGTCGGTGACGAAGACCTCGACGCCGTAGGTCCTGAGCTCGCGGATGATGTCGATCACCTTGGAGTTGCGCAGGTCGCCGCAGTCCTCCTTGAAGGTCAGGCCCAGCACGTTGACCTTGGCCCCCTTGATCGGCGAGCCCGCGGCGATCATCTGCTTGATGGTCTGCTCGGCGATGAACTTGCCCATGCCGTCGTTGATGCGCCGGCCCGCCAGAATGACCTGCGGGTGGTAGCCGAGCATGTCGGCCTTGTGCGTCAGGTAGTAGGGGTCCACGCCGATGCAGTGGCCGCCGACCAGGCCCGGCTTGAACTTGAGGAAGTTCCATTTCGTGCCGGCGGCCTCCAGCACCTCGGAGGTGTCCAGGCCCAGACGCTCGAAGATGATCGCCAGTTCGTTCATCAGCGCGATGTTCAGGTCGCGCTGGGTGTTCTCGATGACCTTGGCCGCCTCGGCGTCTTGATGCTGGAGGCGCGGTGCACGCCCGGCACGATGATGCGCTCGTAGGTCCTGGCGACGATCTCCAGCGTCTCGGGCGTGTCGCCGGAGACGATCTTGAGGATCTTCGTCAGCGTGTGGTCCTTGTCGCCGGGATTGATCCGCTCGGGGCTGTAGCCGACGAAGAAGTCCTGCTTCCACTTGAAGCCGGATTCGCGCTCCAGCACCGGAATGCAGACCTCCTCGGTCGCGCCGGGATAGACGGTCGATTCGTACACGACGACCGCGCCGCGCTTCATGTGCCGGCCCACGCTGGTGGACGAGCCGATCAGCGGGCGGAAGTCGGGGATCTTGGCCTCGTCCACCGGCGTGGGCACGGCCACGATGATGACGTCGGCCTCGGCCAGGCAGGCCGGGTCGCTGTGGTACTCGGCGTGCATGGCCGCGCGCACTTCCTCGTCGCTCAGCTCGCGCGACGGGTCGGTGCCCGCGCGGCACTTGGCGACCTTGTCCTCGGCGATGTCGAAGCCGATGGTCCGTCCGTGCTTGCCGAACTCGACCACCAGCGGCAGTCCCACATATCCCAATCCGACGACGGCAATCACGGACACGATCTTCTCCTGTCGACGGCCGACGTCGCTGCGACGCCGGCGTCCTGTTGTGGTGGGCCCGGAGCGTCCCCACCGGACCGGAAGGTCCGGGCGCCCCGCGCGATGGTCGGCTTTGTATCCGGTTTTCAGGTCGGCGCCGACCCCTCAAGCGGGCCCGGGCCTCAGTTCCGGCCGTAGGTGTCCTGGTAGCGCACGATGTCGTCCTCGCCCAGGTAGGAGCCGGACTGGACCTCGATGATCTCCAGCGGCACCTTGCCCGGGTTGGAGAGGCGATGGACCTGGCCCAGCGGGATGTAGGTCGACTGGTTCTCGGTCAGCAGCAGGGTCTTGTCGCCGTTGACGATCTCGGCGGTGCCCTGCACCACGATCCAGTGTTCGGCGCGATGGTGGTGCATCTGCAGGCTCAGCGAGGCCCCGGGCTTGACCATGATGCGCTTGACCTGGAAGCGCTCGCCCATGTCGATGCTGTCGTACCAGCCCCAGGGGCGGTGCACCTTGCGGTGCAGGTTCTGCTCGTCGCGCTGGGCGGCGGTCAGCTGGCTGACGATCTTCTTGACGTCCTGGCTCTTGCTGCGATCGGCGACCAGCACCGCGTCCGGCGTCTCGACGACGACGATGTTGTCCAGCCCCACCGCCGAGACCAGCCGGCTGGTCGCATGGACCAGCGTGTTGCGGCTGTCCGCGATGATCGCGTCGCCGCGGCTGGCGTTGCCGGCGGCATCCTTCTCCGCCACCTGCCAGACCGCTTCCCACGCGCCCAGGTCGTTCCATCCGGCGTCCAGCGGCACCATGCGCAGCGCGACCGGGCTGCCGGGGCAGCGCTCCATCACGGCGTAGTCGATCGATTCCGACGGCACGGCCGCGAAGGCGTCCTTGGCCGGGCGCACGAAGGGACCGTCCACCGCCTTGCCGCCGAAGGCCACGCGCGTGGCCTGGTCGATGTCGGGGCGGAACTGCTGCAGCGCCTTCAGCCAGACGCTGGCGCGCAACACGAACATGCCGCTGTTCCAGTAGTAGCCGCCCTGGTCGACATACTTCTGGGCGGTCGCGGCATCGGGCTTCTCGACGAAGGCCTCGACGCGCAGGCCGGTGCCTTCGGCGCCGGCGCGGATGTAGCCGTAGCCGGTCTCGGGCCGGTCGGGCGTGATGCCGAGGATGACGATGGCGCCGCCGCTGGCCTGGCGCACCGCGTCCTGCAGCGCGGCGGTGAAGGCCGCGCCGTCGGTGACCGTCTGGTCGGCCGGGGTGACGACCAGCACCGGGTCCTCGCCGCCTTCCAGCGCCTGCAGCGCCGCCAGCGTGATCGCCGGCGCGGTGTTGCGGCCGACCGGCTCCAGCAGCACGGCGCTGGGCGCGAGCCGCTGCTCGCGCAGCTGGTCCAGCACCATGAAGCGGTGTTCCTCGTTGCCGACGACGATCGGCGGCTTCACCGCGATGTCCTCGGCACCGAGCGTGGCCAGGCGGTCAGCGGCCTGCTGGAACAGGCTGGTGTTGCCGTTCAGCACCAGGAACTGCTTGGGATAACCGGCGCGGGACAGCGGCCACAGCCGCGTGCCGCTGCCACCCGCCATGATCACCGGTTGCGTGTCGATCTTGCTCAAGGTACTGCTCCCTCTGGAACTGGCGCCCCTTGCATGTCGATGCGGGGCTGTGGATTCGAAAAATGGGTCGGAAGTGTCGCAGAGCCGCGGATCAACCCTCGAAACCGTTCGGATTGGACGATTGCCAGCGCCAGCTGTCCTCGCACATGCGCTGCAGGTCGAAGCGGGCGGTCCAGCCCAGCTTCTCGCGCGCCAGCGCCGGATCGGCGTAGCAGGCGGCGACGTCGCCCGGGCGGCGGGCGACGATCTCGTAGGGGATCTCGCGGCCGCTGGCCTTGGCGAAGGCGTTCACCAGTTCCAGCACGCTGTAGCCGCGGCCGGTGCCCAGGTTGACCCAGATCGACTCCTTGCCGCGCAGCAGGAAGTTCAGCGCGGCGACATGGCCCTCGGCCAGGTCGACGACGTGGATGTAGTCGCGCACGCCGGTGCCGTCGGGGGTGTCGTAGTCGTTGCCGAAGATCGACAGCTTGGCGCGCCGGCCCACCGCCACCTGCGTGACGTAGGGCATCAGGTTGTTGGGGATGCCGCGCGGGTCCTCGCCGATGCGGCCGCTCTCGTGCGCGCCCACCGGGTTGAAGTAGCGCAGGCAGGCGGTCTGCCATTGCGGGTCCGAGGCGCCCAGGTCGCGCAGGATGCCCTCGCCGATCAGCTTGGTCGCGCCGTAGGGGTTGACCGCCATCAGCTCGGCGTCCTCGCGCAGCGGCAGCGACCTGGGCTGGCCGTACACGGTGGCGCTGGAGGAGAAGACGATGCGCTTGCAGTCATGCCGGCGCATCGCTTCGCAGACCGTCAGCAGCCCGTCCAGGTTGTTGCGGTAGTAGCTCAGCGGCTTGGCCGTCGATTCGCCCACCGCCTTGAAGGCGGCGAAGTGCACCACCGCGGCCGGCTTGTATTCGTTGAACACCGCGTCCAGCGCCGCGCCGTCGCAGACGTCGAGCTTCTCGAACAGCGGGGTCTGGCCGCTCAGCTCGGCCAGGCGATCCAGCACCTTGGGCGAGCTGTTGCTGAAGTTGTCCACGCCGACGACGCGGTAGCCGGCCGCCTGCAGCGCGAGCCAGGTGTGGGAAGCGATGTAGCCGGTCGCGCCGGTCAGCAGGATGGTGTCGTTGGCCATGGAGTCGGAAGGTCAGCGGATCATGCCCTGCACGTAGCAGCCGGCGGTGTAGGCGTTGTAGGAGTAGATCACGTCGGTCGTGTCGCGATCGAGGCGGGTGTACTGGCAGCCCACGGTGACGTTGCGCAGCGCCTCCCAGGCCAGTCCGAGGCTGTATTGCTTGGAGTTGTCCTTGGAACGGATCCCGCCCAGGGCGATGTCGCGATCGCGGCTCAGGCGCGTGAAGCCCACGCCGGCCTGCGCGGTGAGCTTGCCGGTGATGCGGTAGCTGAACTGGGTCTGGAAGGCCGTCTGCACCCGGTTGAAGTCGGACTGGCCGTTGTTGATGCCCAGGTAATAGGTTTCGACGCCGGTGTCCCGGGACAGCTTGGTGCTGAGGGTCCAGCGCCCCCCCGGGGCCCAGTTCCAGTTCAGCGAGCCGGTCAGGCCGGTGAAGGTGTCCGAGGTGCTGCGGCTCAGGCGCGCGTTCAGGCTGCTGGCCCCGGTGGCGCGCCACAGCGCCGTCAGGTCGATGTCCTTGCGGTCCCACTCGAAGCCGTTCACCGGCACGCGGCCCTTGGTGTAGCGGCCGGCCAGGCCGAAGCGCCAGGCGCTGCTGGCGTTGTAGAGCAGGCCCACGGAGGAGGTGTTCTGGCGGTATTCCTGCGTGTCCCACAGCGGCAGCGAATAGTCGCGCTGGCGCCGCACGAAGGTGCCCTCGAGGGTGAACGGCGACAGTCCCGGCAGGCCCAGGCGCACGCTGCCGCCGGCGCTCTGGTCGGTCTGCAGGTTGCGCTCGGTGGTGGGGGCGATGCCGGTGTTGCTGTTGAAGTCCGCCAGCGTGCGCGCGCGGGTGTAGTCCAGCGTGCCCGACAGGTTGCCCGCGGTTTCCCAGTCCAGGCCGGTGTCCAGGCTGTAGCCGCGGTTGTCCAGCCGGCTGTTGTCCTGGTAGCGGGTGTCGTTGAATCGGCCGTCGGCGTGCAAGCGTTGGCGGCCCAGCCGCGTGTCCATGCCCGCCAGCAGGCTCAGCGAGGTGAGCCGGTCGCTGCTTTCGGCGGCATTCGAGCGGAACACGTTGTCCGTGTAGTAATGGCCCAGCGAGGCGCCCAGGTACCAGGGACTGCCCTGGTCGCTCTGGGCCCAGCAGGAGGCGGACGCGAGCAGGGCGAAGGGCAGCGACAGTCGGTGGAGGCGGTTCATCGTGGGAAGGTCTCCTGCGGTCAATAGGCGTGGCGGTCGAACAGCATCAGCCGAACGGTGCGCACGATGATCTGGAGATCCAGGCCGAGCGACCAGTTGCGCAGGTATTCCAGATCGTATTCGACGCGCGCCTTCATCTTGTCGACGGTGTCGGTCTCGCCGCGCAGGCCGTTGACCTGCGCCCAGCCGGTGATGCCGGGCTTGACCTTGTGGCGGACCATGTAGGCCTTGATCAGCTGGCGGTATTCCTCGTTGTGCGCGACCGCGTGCGGGCGCGGGCCGACGATGCTCATGCGGCCCTGCAGCACGTTGATGAACTGCGGCAGCTCGTCCAGCGAGGTCTTGCGGATGAAGGCCCCGAACGGCGTGATGCGCGGGTCGCCCTTGGTCGCCTGCTTGACGACCGCGCCGTTGTCCATCGCGCGCATCGAGCGGAACTTGTAGACGATGATCTCCTCGCCATCCAGGCCGTTGCGGCGCTGCTTGAAGATCACCGGGCCGGGCGAGCTCATCTTCACGCCGATCGCCAGGATCAGCAGGATCGGCGAGATCAGCACCAGGATGAGCGCGGCCAGGATGATGTCGCTGATGCGCTTGACCACCTCGTTCACGCCGGTGAACGGGGTTTCCAGGATGCCCACCACCGGCACGCCGTTCACGTCCTGCAGCCGGCCCTGGATGATGCTGATGCCGAAGACGTCCGGCACGAAGAACAGCGAGGCGGTCGTCGCCCTCAGCTGCCTCGAGCAGCTGCAGGATGCGCGGCTGCG
>NZ_VOSR01000115.1:0-3775 GCF_007997345.1 Mitsuaria sp. TWR114 | reverse complement strand
GTGCACGTAGTCCTCGGCGACGTTGGGCAGCTCGTAGTTGATGACGTGGGGCAGCTGGTCGATGTCGATGCCGCGCGCGGCGATGTCGGTCGCCACCAGCACCTTCAGGTCGCCGCTCTTGAACTCCGACAGCGCCTTGGTGCGGGCGCCCTGGCTCTTGTTGCCGTGGATGGCCATCGCGGTGATGCCCTGCTTGTCCAGGAACTCGGCCAGGCGGTTGGCGCCGTGCTTCATCCGCGTGAACACCAGCACCTGATGCCAGTCGTGCTTGGTGATCAGGTGGGCCAGCAGTTCCTTCTTCTTGTCGCGGTCGACCGGATGGATGCGCTGCGCGATCGTGTCGGCCGTGGCGTTGCGGCGCGCGACCTCGATCAGGCCCGGGTTGTCCAGCAGGCGGTCGGCCAGCGCCTTGATCTCGTCGCTGAAGGTGGCCGAGAACAGCAGGCTCTGCTTCTTGGCCGGCAGCAGCGCCAGCACCTTCTTGATGTCGTGGATGAAGCCCATGTCCAGCATGCGGTCGGCTTCGTCCAGGACCAGGATCTCGACCTTGGACAGGTCCAGCGTGCCTTGCTGCGCGTGGTCCAGCAGGCGGCCCGGCGTCGCCACCAGGATGTCCACGCCCTTGCGCAGCTTGTCGATCTGCGGCTGCATGCCGACGCCGCCAAACATCACCATGCTGGTCAGCGGCAGGTACTTGCCGTAGGTGCGCACGCTTTCCTCGACCTGCGCGGCCAGTTCGCGCGTCGGCGTCAGCACCAGCGCGCGGATGGCGATGCGGCCCTTGGCGTCGCGCACCGGCTTGCCGGCGGACAGGCGCTCGAGCACGGGGAGGGTGAAGCCGGCGGTCTTGCCGGTGCCGGTCTGGGCGCCGGCCATCAGGTCGCCGCCGGTCAGGACGGCGGGAATCGCCTGGCTCTGGATGGGGGTGGGGGTCGAGTAGCCGGCATCGGCGATCGCGCGGAGCAGGGGCTGGGAGAGCCCCAGTGCGTCAAAACTCATAAGCTGCTTTGTTCGTGCCCGGACGGGCTTTGTGTGCAGCGCGCCGACCCGTGGGGCCTGGCGCCAGTCTTCGGCTGCCGTGGGAGAGCGTGAGCTCAGAAATGAAAACCGCGGCAAGACTGAGCCGCGGTGATGGGCGGGATTGTAGCCGAGGGGTGTCCCTCCACCGGGGGAAGGGTCCCGCCCGAAGTGGGAAGGATGCAAGTTCCGCACGCGTTGCTCACGAAATCGACACGGGCCGCGGACAGCTTCGCGCAAGCTCGGTGACAGCCGTCGCTCAGCCGCGCGTGTCGGCGCCCGCAGTCGTGTTTCGGCGCGGTAAACCGCGGGTAAAAAGGGCTGCGAGGCCCGTGCTGATCGGCCTTCGGACGGGGTTGCGGCGGCATAGTCTTGCGCCAGTGTTTCCACTTGTCCCCTTGTCCATGAGCGCCTTGTTTCCCGATCCTGCCGCCGGCACCCATTTGCTGCTGCTGGACCCCGACCCGCATGCGCGCCTGCGATTCGCCGGCCTGATGCGGGCGTGGGGCTTTCGCGTCACCGACAGCAGCGAGCCGGCCCTGCTGGACCGCGTGCCGCTGCTGCCGGTGGACCTGGCCCTGATCGATCCGAGCGACGCGCGGGAGGCCGGCTGGGGCGCGCTGACGCGCTTGAGGCAGCGCTCGCGGCTGCCGGTGATCGTGCTGCTGCAGCAGGACAGCACGCTGGAGCGGGTGCTGGCGCTGGAGCGCGGCGCGGATGCGGTGCTGGCCAAGGACGGCGAGCCGCGCGAGTTGCAGGCGCGCATCAAGGCCTTGCTGCGGCCGCGTGAAGGGGACGCGGCGGAGGTGCTGATGTTCGGGCGATTCAGGCTCGAGCCGATGACCCGCCGGCTGACCGGGCCGGGGGGCTTCTGCGTCGTGTTGTCGCAGAGCGAATACAAGCTGCTGCGCGCGTTCCTGGAGCGACCGCACAGCGTGCTGCAGCGGCAGGAGTTGCTGCATCTGGCGCGCGGCGACGGCGTCACCGCGCTGGAGCGCAGCGTGGACCTGATGGTCTCGCGGCTGCGGCAGAAGCTGCATGACGACCCCAGTTCGCCGTTGATCCGCACCGTGCGGGGGATCGGGTATCTGTTTGATCCGCCGTTGAGGTGAAGGAAGAGGCGGGCGGACTGCCATCGCCGCTGGCCCTCACCCCTCCCTCTCCCGCAAGCGGGCGAGGGTGTTCGACCGAGCGGCTGAAGACGGCAGTGGCCTGCGGCGGGGACGGGAAAGACCGGCGCTTACTTCGCGGCGACCGACGCCCAGCGCAGCTCGAACCAGTTATCCGGGCGATGGACCACCGTCACGTTGGCGCGCGTCGCCCACGGGATCATCTGGCGGTGCAGCGGGATCAGGTGCACCTGCGACCGGAACTCCCGCAGCGCGGCCTTGATCAGCTCCTCGCGTTTCTTCGGATCGGCTTCCTCGCTGGACTGCGCGGCCAACTGGTCGAACTTGTCGTCCGTCCAGTTGCCGAAGTTGTACTGCCCCACCGACTTCTCGCCGCGGTTGCGCATCAGCGGCGTCATCGCGACTTCGGCATCGGTGATGCTGCCGCCCCAGCCATACATGTAGAGGCTGGTGTCCAGCTTCTCCAGCTTGGGGAACATCAGCACGCGCGGCTGCGCATTGACCTTGACCTTCACCTTGAGCTGCGACCACATCGAGGCCAGCGCCAGGCAGATGCGCTCGTCGTTGATGTAGCGGTTGTTGGTGCAGTCGAGCGTGACCTCGAAGCCGTTGGCATAGCCGGCGTCGGCCATCAGCTTGCGCGCCGCCGCCAGGTCGTAGGGCAGCCGGGTCTCGAGCTGCGGGTCGTTGAACGCGCCCAGCGGCGAGGGCGTGAGGCCGCCGGTGGGCAGGCTCAGGCCGTTCATCAGCTTGGTGCGCAGCGTCTGGATGTCCACCGCCTGGTAGAGCGCCTGGCGCACCCGCAGGTCCTTGAACGGGTTCTTGTCGCCCGGCACCTTCCCGTACAGCAGCTTGTCGCGCGCCTGATCCATGCCGATGAAGACGATGCGGTTCTCCGGGCCTTCCTGGACCTTCACCTGCGGCGTCTGCTTGAGCTTGGGGATGTCGCGCGGCGACGGATCCAGCACGAAGTCGATCTCGCCCGAGACCAGCGCCGCCAGCCGCGTCGCATCGTTGGCGATCGGTGTGTAGACGGCCTCCTGCACGTTGCCGTCGAACTGGCCCCACCACGCCGGATTGCGCTTGAAGGTGGTGCGGATGCCGGGTTCGCGCGCCGTCATCTGGTAGGGGCCGGTGCCGTTCGCATGCGTCGCGGCGTAGGTCTCCTGCTTGTCCTTGAAGTTCTGCGGCTTGACGACGTTGTGCTGCTCGCACCAGCGCTTGCTCATGATGAACAGCGTGTCCAGGTGCTGCAGGAAGATGGGGTTGACCTTGTCGAGTTGGAATTCGACGGTGAAGTCGTCGATCTTGCGCGGCGTGCCCACCGCCTGCGCGTAGACGCTGATCTGCGAGTACGGGTCCTTCGCCCGGTTGATCGAGAACACGACGTCGTCGGCGGTGAACGGCGAGCCGTCGTGGAACTTCACGCCCTGGCGCAGCTTGAGCCGCCACAGCGTCGGCTTGAGCTGGGTCCACTCGGTGGCAAGGCCCGGCACCAGGTTGAGCTGGCGGTCGCGCGAGACCAGCCGCTCGTAGACCTGGCCGTTCATCGCGTTGGTGACGATCTCGTTCTGCGAATGCGGATCGGCCGTCTGCATGTCGCCCTGGCTGGCCCAGCGCAGCGTCTG